>DATJPE010000074.1 GCA_035506535.1 Actinomycetes bacterium
CGCCTCCTCCTCGATGACGTCGCGCGCCGCGTCGGCCTCCGCGGCGCCACGGCGGATCCGGCGCACGACACGGACGACGAGCGCGATCGCGAGCAGCACCACCAGCGCCCCGGCGGCCAGCTGCGCCACCGCCCCGTAGCCGGTCGCCCGCACCTCGAAGGAGACCGGCTGCCCGAAGGGCGTACCCGACGGCGTGACCAGCCGGGCGGTGACCGGGATCCGCCCGTCCGCCGAGGTCGAAGCGGGTACCTCCACGGAGATGGCGCGCCCGGCCGGAACCGTCGACACCTCCTGCGGCCCGGTGCGCAGCCGGAACGCCGGCGTCGCCGTGAGCCGCACCTGGAGGCGGACGTCCTGGTCCAGCTCGTTGCGGACGGCGAGCGGGACCTTGCCCGTCCGGCTGGACAGGGTGACCTCACCGCGCGGGAGGATCCGCACCTTGGCCATCTGCTCCTGCAGCGACGCGGCGACCCCGGCGGCGTACGCCGTCCCGGCGGTGGGGTCCTGCTGCCAGGCCGCGGACTGGGCGCGCATCAACGCGGCGGAGTACGCCGGGACCACCTGCGCGGGCTGGGTGAGGATCTCCTGGAAGCGGTCCAGCCGGCCGGAAGTGGTCCGGACGATGCGGAACTGCGCCGACGGGACCTCGGCGGCGGCCGCAGCGTCCGGATAGGGCGCCAGCCGGCGCAGCGGCGCGTCCCCCGGGTCGGCGGTCAGCGCGGACAGGGTGGTGGGCTGCAGCCAGGGCGCGAACTTGGCGAGGCTGAACACCACCCTGGCCCAGCCGGGGGAGGGCGCCCAGTCCCGAGGCAGCGCGATCACCACTGACCGGGGCTGGCTCGGCCGCTCGGCCGCGATCATGGCCGTCTCGGCCAGCAGCCGGAGACGGGCCAGCGTGGCGTTCCCGAGCAGCCGCGGGTCGGCGGCGGCGAAGGAGGACAGCGTCGCGTCGGCCGTGACCGACTGCAGGCTCGAGCCGGCCAGCGGCCCTAGGGCGTCGGGGGTGTAGTTCTGGGCGTCCGGGGCGCGCACGGCCCCGGACGACAGCACCACCTGGGTCAGCCCGCTCGCGGCGGCCCCGTCGATCGTGCCCGACGTGGTGACCCCGTCGACCGGCCAGGCGGGGGCCGCGGGCACCGTGCGGTTCAGCACCCGGGCGGCACTCGCCGTTCCGGTCGCGACCTGGGCGGCGAGGTCGAAGGACAGTCCGCCGCGTCGCTGAGCGGTCAGGTCCGGGTCGGCGTAGGGCAGGGCCAGGACCTCCTGTGCTGAGGACAGCTCGCGCAGCCAGTTGGCGGCGCCGTCGTCCGGGCTGGCCGTTCCGCCGCCCACGAGGGGGGCGCCCACGGACAGTTGCTGGGCCTCCTCCAGCAGGTCCGGGTCGACCGCCCAGCTGACGGGCTCCCCCTCACCGGCCTCCAGCATGGTGCTCAGCCGGCCGCCGGAGTCGAGGGAGTCGGCGAGGGCGCCCGCGGCCTTCGGGTCATAGCGCCCGTCGACGCCGCGCAGCGGCTGGTCCTGGAGCGGCACCAGCCAGGTGGTGCGCAGGGTGGGCAGGCTCGCGCTGCCGCGCCAGACGATGAAGGTCCGCAGGCTCGCGACGGTGGTGCGCTGCCCGGTGGGCTCGGCGGCCCTCGCCTCGACGGTCAGGACGTGGACCCCGAAGCCCTTCAGCGCGAGGTCGTCCGCGGGGATCGTGATCTGGAAGGGGACCGACGCGTTCGGCGCGAGGCTCTCGCTCAGTCCAGTGATGATCGAGGAGCTCACGACGTCGCCGCCGGAGTCCGCGAGGGCGGGGTCGCTCGTCGTGTCCACCGCAGCCGCTTGCGCCAGGTCGTCGCGGCTGGTCAACGCCTGCGGGTCGACGAGCAGGCGCACACCAACCGCCTGGATGGGCTCGCCGCCGCCGTTGATCACCCGTCCGGCCACCACGAAGGTGTCCCCCGGACCGGGCGAGGGCGGGCTGACGACGGACACCGAGACCCGCACCGATCCCGCGGACAGCGCGCCGACCGTCGCTCGAGCCGGCACGGCCGGCCCTGCCGCGGCGACCAGCGCCCCGAGCAGCGCCACGACGGCTACCCGCGTCCCACCGATCACGGCGCGTCCGCCGCCGTACCCGAGCGGTGTTCCTGGCGCGTTCTCGCGCGGTGTTCCTGGCGCGTCTTCACGTGGTGTTCCTGGCGCGTCTTCACGCGGTGTCCGCGAGCAGGCGCAGCGCCCGGTCCACCAGCTCACGCTCGTCGGCGTAGGCGAGCCGGCCCGCTGCCTCCTCGAGCGGGACCCAGGCGACCTCGACCACCTCGATGTCGGCGTCGGAGAGCTCACCGGCATCGCGCTCGAGCAGGAAGTGGTGGACCGTCTTGTGCACCCGGCGGTCCTCGGCGACGAACCAGAAGTCGATCGTCCCCAGCGGGGCGAGGACCCGGCCCCGGATGCCCGTCTCCTCCTCGACCTCGCGGATCGCCGCCTCCTCGCGGGTCTCCCCGGGCTCGACGTGCCCCTTGGGCAGTGACCAGACCAGCCGGCCGCGCCGGTCCCGCCGCGCGATCAGGGCGCCGCGACCCCCGAGGCTGGGCTGGTCGACGACGAGCCCCCCCGCGGAGGTCTCCTCGACCGTGCGCCGCCGGCGCTGGCGATCGCGTCGCTGGTCTGCCACCCGGCCAGAGTAGACAAGGCGCGAGGCGGCCCGGGTCAGCCGCCGTGGCTACCCTGCTCCCCGTGTCCGCCGTCTCCGAGGATCAGCCGACGCCCCCCTCCGGGGAGCTCCAGCAGCTGCTGACCGAGGCCCAGCACCGGGCCGTCCTCGAGCTGCTGCGGGTGGCGCCCGTCGCCGACGACCTGGGCCGGCGTTTCCACGCGGCGGGTCACGAGCTGGCGCTGGTGGGTGGCTCGGTCCGCGACGCGCTGCTGGGCCGCCTCGGCAACGACCTCGACTTCGCGACCGACGCCCGCCCGGAGCAGGTGCAGCGGCTGCTTCGCGGTTGGGCCGACCACGTCTGGGACGTCGGCATCGCCTTCGGGACCGTGGGGGCTCGCAAGGGCGAGTACGTCATCGAGGTCACGACGTACCGCTCCGAGACCTACGACCGGACGTCACGAAAGCCGGACGTCAGCTACGGCGACAGCCTCGTGGGAGACCTGTTGCGTCGTGACTTCACCATCAACGCGATGGCGGTCTCCCTCCCGGGGACCTCCTTCGTCGACCCCTACGGCGGGCTCGCCGACCTGGCGCGTGGGGTGCTTCGCACGCCGTCGGCCCCCGAGGAGTCGTTCTCGGACGACCCGCTGCGGATGATGCGCGCGGCCCGCTTCGCCGCGCAGCTCGGCGTCAGCGTCGCTCCCGAGGTGGTCACCGCGATGACCGCGATGGCGGAGCGGATCGAGATCGTCTCCGCGGAGCGGGTCCGTGAGGAGCTGGTCCGGCTGGTCCTCGCCGACGACCCCCGTCGCGGCCTCACGCTGCTCGTGGACACCGGACTGGCCGAGCACGTCCTGCCGGAGCTGCCGCTGCTGCGCCTCGAGATCGACGAGCACCACCGGCACAAGGACGTCTACGAGCACACGCTGACCGTCCTCGAGCGGGCCATCGACCTGGAGGACCCGCCGGGCGGCGAGGTGCCGGGGCCGGACTTCGTGCTGCGCTTCGCCGCGCTCATGCACGACATCGGCAAGCCGCGTACCCGCCGCCTCGAGCCGGGTGGCGGCGTCTCCTTCCACCACCACGAGACCGTGGGGGCACGGATGTGCGCGAAGCGTATGCAGGCCCTGCGCTTCTCCTCCGAGGTGACCGACGACGTCAGCCGCCTGGTCGAGCTGCACCTGAGGTTCCACGGGTACGGCGCGGGCGAATGGACCGACTCGGCCGTGCGCCGTTACGTGCGCGACGCCGGGCCGCTGCTGTCGCGGCTGCACCGGCTGACTCGCGCCGACTGCACGACCCGCAACCGGCGGCGCGCCAAGGCGCTGGAGCAGGCCTACGACGACCTCGAGCGGCGCATCGCCGAGCTCGAGGCGAGCGAGGAGCTGGCCAGGATCCGTCCAGACCTCGACGGCCGGCAGGTCATGGCCATCCTGGGCATCCCGCCGGGGCGCGAGGTCGGCCAGGCGATGGCGCACCTGCTCGACCTGCGGCTCGAGCACGGTCCGCTCGGCGAGCAGGCCGCGACCGAGGCGCTGCGTCAGTGGTGGGCGGCCAGGGGCTGACCGGCGCCAGGGGTGCGCGTGAGGCGCGCCAGGGTGAGCAGGACGAGGGCGTCGGTCCAGGCGAGCGGGGCGGAGCCGGCCGGCCGGCCGCTTCCGTCGACCTTCTCGGGCAGCGAGCCGACCGCTGTGCGGTGCGTGTCGAGCCAGTCCATCCAGTGGGCCGCCTGCTGCGGATCGCCGTTCGTGGCATCGGCCAGCGCGAACAGGGCGGTCTCCGCGGTCCAGGAGATCGTGTGGTCGCGCCAATCCGTGCCTGGGCCGAGGCCGCCGGCGGGACGGACCAGCCGACCGGCGGTCTGGGTGGCCGCCAGGGCCGCACCGGGCAGCGCTTCGCCGGTGAACGGCGGCAGGACGAAGGTGACGGAGACATCGCCCACGTGCGTCCCCGCGATGCGGGGGTACGTCGGACCGTAGGTCGAGGTCACCCGCGCGGTGAAGCGGGCCGCCGCCCGCGCGGCCGCCCTTGCCTCGGCGGTGTCACCGAGCAGCCGCAACAGCCCCGGAGCCGCCTGCAGGCCGGCGAGGAAGGGGCCGGAGATCCCCAGCGTCGTGGCGTCCTCGGGAAGCTCCCGGTAGTCCGGGCTGGGGGGCGGCAGCGCCCGCCCGGCATCGGTGAGCTCGAGCAGGGTCGCCGTCGAGCGTTCGACCAGGCTGCGCAGCCCCCCGACGACCGCGACGCGTTCCGGCAGGGCCGGGACCGCCCGGGCGAGCCGGCCGGTCGCCCACAGCACCCAGCCCGTCGAGTCGCTCTGCGCCCACCGTCCGTCGGGCGGGCCCGACCCGTCCAGGACGTACCGCGCCTCGAAGACCCCACTCGGTCCTTGGACACGCTGCAGGTAGGCGAGCTCCGCCCGGGCGTCGCCGAGGTGGCCGGTCGCGGCATAGGCCGCCGCCACGAAGGCGGCGTCCCGCGGCCAGACGTAGCGCCACTTGCGTGCCCAGCCGGCGGGAGTGGCCCCGCTGGGCAGGGTCAGGGTGTGCAGGTCGAGCAGCGCGTCCCGGGCCATCGACTCCCACCGGGTCCCCTCGCCCGGGACGGTCCCGGCGGCGACCCAGGCACGCTGGGCCGTCGCGAACGCCAGCATCTCGGCGCCCTGCTTCGCGAGCACCCGCGATCCGGGCAACAGCGCACTCGCGGGCGTGCCGACCGGGAGCAGCTCCACCGCGCCGTCCGGGCCGATCGCGACGCCGGCCCCGTGGAGGTAGGCGGACACGTGCTGGTGGCGCTGGACCTGGACGCCGACCGTCGTGGCCGCGACCACCGCCAGGACCAGGATCGCCGCGAGCGCGCGGGGCTGAGCCGGCGCGCGCTCCCCCGCGGCCGGGACGGACCGCCGCTGGGGGGCGAGCATGGCGCGACGCTACGTCGCCCCGGCCTTCGCCGGGCGCTGCTTTCGGTGAAGTTCACTCAGGCGAAGGGCACGGTGACGATGGCCGCCAGCACGAACGACACGTTGGCGAGCAGGTCGGTGATCGAGAACGCGCGCCCTCGCCAGGCGTCGCCGATCCGGCGCTGCAGCACGGTGTCGGAGCAGATCTTCACGCCCTGGTAGACGAAGCCGAGGACCAGGGCCATCCCCAGGATCGCGGGGCTGCTGACCACCGGCACGATGGTCGCGCAGCCGAGCAGGCAGGCGAGCACCAGGGCGATCACCCAGCGCCGTACGCCGAAGCGACGCGCGGCCCCGGGGGTGAGGATCGCCCCGAGCGCCGCCCCGACCCCGCCGATCGCGGTTGCCGCACCGAGCTCGGCGAGGGCACCCGTGGTGTCCGTCGGCGGGTGCAGCACGGTGCGCTCGCGCACGATCGCGAGGACCGTCCACGCTCCGAAGACCGCGCGGACCAGCGTCAGCGCGGTCAGCGCCAGCACGACGCTGCGCTGCGCGACCACGTGGCGCGCCGCGTCGAGGAGGGCGTACGCCGTGCCGACCGGGGACACGTCCGGGCGGGGGGCGTCGGGGTCAGGCCCCAGGGAGGCGGTGGCGATCGGCAGGCACAGGGCCGCGGCGAGCGTGTAGGCGATGGCGCCGGCCACCACGATCCAGCCGGCGGCGGGGTCGCTGCCCCCGAGGGCCGAGCGCAGCCCGATGCCGGCGAGGACCCCGACCAGGGTGGCACCGGATCCCAGCGTCGGTGCCAGGGCGTTCGAGGTCACCAGGTCGGGCGGGTCGACGACGTGCGGCTGCGCGGCGGGGAGTGCGGCCAGCACGAAGCGGTTGACCCCGATGACGCTGAGCGCCAGGACGCCGAAGGCGACGCCGACCGAGCTCCTCGCCACGAGAGCCGCGAGAGCGACGGCCAGCACCGCCCGGGTCAGGTCAGCGACGAGCAGCACCTGTCGCCGCCGCCAGTGGTCGATGAACGCCCCGGCGAAGGGCCCGACGAGGCTGTAGGGCAGCAGGAGCAGCGTCAGCGCCGCGGCCACCCGACCCGGTGACGCCTGACGCTCCGGGCTGAGCAGCACGAAGGAGGCCAGGCCCGCCTGCAGGAGCCCGTCACCGAACTGGCCGGTCAGGCGGACGAGCAGCAGCAGGCGGAACGGCACCGAGCGCAGCAGACGTACGACGCTCTCGCGCGGGAGGCGGACGCCGCCGTCCGCGCTCGAAGCCACGGCGGCCCATCATGCCTCCCGCGGCCGGCTGCCCTGCCCGGAACGCTCAGCCGGCCGGGTGGGCGTTGCGCGCCCGCCACTCGTGCGAGGACCCGAGGACGGCCGCGATCGCCACGGCGAGCACCGCCGTCGCCGCTAGGCCCCAGGCACGAACCCACGAGCCGAGCGATGCGGCGAGGGCGTCGCCGAAGACGTGCGCGCCCACGGGGGAGTGGGCGACGTAGAAGGCGTGCGCCGCCACCGTGAGCAGGGCCAGTCCGCCGACACCTGCGAGGAGGGCGACCGCCTCGAGCAGCAGCATCCACCGACGACGTGGCGCGACAAGGACGGCGGCAGCTGCCAGCAGCACCACCGCCATCGCCAGCCACTGGGCCCCTCGCACGAGCGCCCATGCGACGTGCGCCGACCGCACCTGGGCGCCGGGCACGGTCACCATCACGACGTGACCGGGGACGTAGAGCGGGACGTCGCCCACGCCGGGCACGCCGCGGCGGACCAGGTCGGCGCGAACGGCTTGCACGATGGGGTCCAGGCCGATCGTGAGACGCAGGTCGCCCCCGGACCCGCCGGCTGCCATGGCGGCTCCGAACTGCTCGTGCGCGGTCGCATTCGCCTGCACCCACAGGGACGGGAACGACGGGCTGTGCACCACGTCGGAGACCGCGGCGCTCACGAGGGTCCGCTCGGCTTTCTCGGCCAGCGCCCCGACACCCTGCAGCACGCTCGGCAGTGAGGAGGCGATGGAGTCCACGGGCAGGGCGGAGACGATCTGGTCGGTGGCCGCCTGGCTCACCGCCGACTGCACCGAGGGGTCCGCCGCCAGGGGGGCGACCGTGGCGAGGTAGCCCTTCTCACTGAGCAGGTGCTGCTGGGCCCACAGCGCTGTCACGGCGACCGGTGCGAGCACAGCGGCCAGGGCGAGCAGCGCGTAGGACGTACGTCGCGCGAACGTCTGCGTCACGAACAGCGACGCTAGCCGCCCGACCTGTGAGCAACCTGAAACCGCTCGCTCGCTGGTTTGCTCGGCTTCGCCTCGCGAGCTCCTCGCCGATGGCTCCTTCGCTGCGGTGCTTGCTCGGCTTCGCCTCGCGAGCTCCTCGCTCAGTCGCGAGCTCACTCCCCAGCGATGAAGTCCTCCACGGCCTGCCGCGCCTCGTCGTCGCGGTACTGCACGGGCGGGCTCTTCATGAAGTACGAGCTCGGGCCGAGCAGCGGGCCGCCGATCCCGCGGTCCATGGCGATCTTCGCGCAGCGCAGCGCGTCGATGATGACGCCCGCGGAGTTCGGCGAGTCCCAGACCTCGAGCTTGTACTCGAGGTTGAGCGGTACGTCTCCGAAGGCACGGCCCTCGAGGCGGACGAAGGCCCACTTGCGGTCATCGAGCCAGGCCACGTAGTCGGACGGCCCGATGTGCACGTTGCGGGCGCCGAGCTCGTGGTTGAGCTGCGAGGTGACCGACTGCGTCTTCGAGATCTTCTTGGACTCCAGGCGCTCGCGCTCGAGCATGTTCATGAAGTCCATGTTCCCGCCGACGTTGAGCTGGTAGGTCCGGTCGACGATGACGCCGCGGTCCTCGAACAGCTTGGCGAGGACGCGGTGGGTGATGGTCGCGCCCACCTGGGACTTGATGTCGTCGCCCACGATCGGCAGGCCGGCGGCAGTGAACTTGTCCGCCCACTCCTTGGTGCCCGCGATGAACACCGGCAGCGCGTTGACGAAGCCGCAGCCGGCGTCGATGGCGCACTGGGCGTAGAACTTCGCGGCGTGCTCGGAGCCGACGGGCAGGTAGCAGATCACGACGTCGGCCCGCGCGTCGCGCAGGGCGGCCACCACGTCGACGGGCTCGTCGTCGGACTCGGTGATGGTCTCGCGGTAGTACTTGCCCAACCCGTCGAGGGTGTGACCGCGCAGCACCGTCACCCCGGTCGGGGGGACGTCGGCGATCTTGATGGTGTTGTTCTCCGAGGCGTTGATCGCGTCGGAGAGGTCCTGGCCGACCTTCTTCGCGTCGACGTCGAAGGCGGCCACGAACGTCACGTCGCGGACGTGGTAGCCGCCGAGCTCGACGTGCATCAGCCCGGGGACGAAGTGCGACGGGTCGGCGTCGCGGTAGTACTCGATGCCCTGAACCAGCGAGGAGGCGCAGTTGCCCACGCCCACGATGGCCACGCGAATCTCGCCCATCCGGCTTACTCCTTGGGGGTGAAGGTGTCAGAAGCGGTGTTGCCGGGGTGGGCCCGGTCTCGTTCATCCGCGATGAGCTCGTTGAGCCACCGCACCTCGCGCTCCACGCTCTCCAGGCCGTGCCGCTGGAGCTCGAGGGTGTAGCTGTCCAGTCGCTCCCGCGTGCGCGTCAGCGACGTACGGACGTTGTCGAGTCGTTCCTCGAGCCGGCTGCGCCGGCCCTCGAGGATGCGCAGCCGCGTGTCCGCGCCGGTCTGGGCGAAGAACGCGAAGTGCACGCCGAAGTTGTCGTCCTCCCAGGACGCCGGACCGGACTGGTCCAGCAGCTCCTGGAAGTGCTCCTTGCCGTCCGCCGTGAGGCGGTAGACGATCTTCGAGCGCCGACCGGTGGACTGGGTCGACTCCTCGGTGATCAGCCCCTGGTGCAGCAGGCTCTTCAGGCAGGGATACAGCGAGCCGTACGAGAAGGCCCGCATGCTGCCCAGGAGCGCGTTGAGCCGCTTGCGCAGCTCGTAGCCGTGCATCGGCGACTCGTGGAGCAGGCCGAGCACGGCCATCTCCAACACGTCGGTCCGCTTGCTCACAGGCAGCTCTCCGGGGACGGTACGGTGAACGCGAGGCAACGGGGCCGATGCTCCCGATGTATCGGTTCGATACATTGAGACGATACGCATCACCCTGGTCCCTGGCAAGCCGACGCGCAGGGCGGCGGCCGGCGCGAGCCCCGTACCCTCGAGACCATGTGGTCGGAACGGGCCCGTGTGGACTACACGCTGAAGCGCCGCGCCACGCTCGCGTCCCTGTTCCGCGGACTGACCACCCCGACCGACGTGTGCGACCCCGACCCCTACCTGCTGCGCGCCGCCAAGCACCACGGGGAGACGACCGAGCGCACCTGCCCGGTGTGCCGCCGTGAGATGCTGGTGGAGCTCAGCTACACCTTCGGCGACCAGCTGGGGCAGTACTCCGGCCGGCTCAAGGCGCGCGCCGAGCTCGAGGCGATGGCCCGCGAGCACGGGGAGTTCAGCGTCTACGTCGTCGAGGTATGCACCGGCTGCGGATGGAACCACCTCGTCGTGTCGTTCGTCCTCGGTGACGGGGTACCTCGTACGCCGGAGCGTCGGCGGCGTTCCGCCGACTGACCGGCCGGCGCCGCCCGTACCCCGCCCTGTCCCCTCCCGAGAGCGGTGCCGTGAAGCTCCCCCACCCCGACTACCCGCGAGCCGGGAAGACCGGCGTACGGCGCTACTTGCCCTCGTGGCGCCAGCTGCTGGGTCTCGGGCTGTTCCTCGCGCTGGTGGTCATCGGCGTCACCGTGTGGGCCTACGAGCGCACCGACGTACCGCAGCCGAACCAGGAGGCCCTTGCCCAGCAGAGCGTCCTGTACTACAGCGATGGGAGGACCGTCCTCGCCCGAGTGGGGACCACCGACCGCACGTCGGTCGCCCTGTCCGACATCCCGCTGACCACACGTGAGGCGGTCCTCGCCGCAGAGGACCGGCGCTTCTATCACGAGGGCGTCTTCTCGCCGACCGGGATCGCGCGGGCCGTGCTCAACGACGCCCGGGGCCGCAGCCTGCAAGGCGGGTCGACGATCACCCAGCAGCTGGTGAAGAACTACTACCTCACCCAGCAGCGCACCGTCTCCCGCAAGTTCCGCGAGGCGATCCTCGCGGTGAAGATCGAGCGCACGCTCAGCAAGGACCAGATCTTCGAGGACTACCTCAACACCATCTACTACGGGCGCGGCGCGTACGGCATCCAGGCCGCCGCCCGCGCCTACTTCGGGGTCTCGGCGCGCAACCTCACAGTGGAGCAGGGGGCGGTGCTGGCCTCGCTCATCCGCAGCCCCGGCGGGTACGCCCCCGAGACGAACCTGGCGGGGCTGCGGGCCCGCTGGGACTACGTCCTCGACGGGATGGTCAAGCAGGGCTGGCTGACGCCGGCGCAGCGGCAGGCCGCGACCTTCCCGACCATCGCGAAGCGGCGTACCGCGATCAGCCTCGCCGGGCCGAGCGGCTACCTCGTGGCCGAGGTCCGCAAGGAGCTGCTCGCGCTCGGCTACGGCGAGGACCGCATCGACAGCGGCGGCCTGCACATCGTGACCACCTTCGACGCCAAGGACCAGGCGGCCGCGGAGAAGGCGGTCCACGACCTACGTCCGACCGAGACCGACGTACGGGTGGGCCTCGCCCAGGTGGACCCGGCCACCGGAGGGGTGCTCGCGCTCTACGGCGGGCGCAACTACCTCACCCAGCAGTACGACGACGCGACCCAGTCCGCGCCGCAGGCGGGTTCGACGTTCAAGCCGTTCGCGCTCGCCGCCGCGCTGGAGAACGGCGTCAGCCTGAGCTCGATGTGGAACGGGCACTCGCCCCAGACCGTCCAGGGACCCAGCGGGCCGTACGTGGTCCGCAACTACGGCGGCGAGAGCTTCGGGCGGATCTCGCTCCTCACTGCGACCGAGGACTCCGTCAACACCGTCTACGTCCCCCTGTCGCTGCAGGTCGGGACGGACAAGGTCGTCGACGCGGCCCGCCGCGCCGGGATCCCCGACTCGGTGCCCATCGACAGCGGCCCCACCGTCGCGCTCGGCACCGCGTCCCCGACCGCCCTGGACATGGCGAGCGCCTATGCCACCTTCGCCGCGGACGGGATCTACCGCGCGCCGCACGTCGTCGCGGCGGTGAAGACCCTCGGCGGCGGCGTGCTCTATCGGGCCAAGGTCGTCAGCGTCCGCGCGTTCACCCCCGACGTCGTGGCCGGCGTCGACTACGCCCTGCAGAAGGTCGTCACGGATGGGACCGGCTTCGCGGCGAAGGCCCTGGGCCGGCCCGCGGCCGGCAAGACCGGCACGACCAACGCCGGCAAGTCCGCCTGGTTCGCCGGGTACGTCCCCCAGGCGGCGATGGCGGTGGACCTGTTCCGTCCGGACAAGCAGGGGAACCTGACCTCCCTCGACGGTGTGGGCGGGATGTCCACGGTCACCGGCGGCTCGTTCCCCGCGCGCATCTGGACCGCGGCGATGGCCGGCTCCCTCGCCGGCACCCCGGTCGAGACGTTCCCGACCCCCGCACCGTCGATCACCGCCGGGCCCTCGACGAGCACCAGCGTCTCCCCCAGCCCGTCGACCACTCCCACGGCGACGAGCCCGACCCCGACGCCCACGCCCACACCCACGCCGACCCCCACCCCGACGCCCACACCCACACCGACCCCCACCCCGACGAACCAACCCTCGGCGGCGGCGCCGGGCGGGCCGCCGGCCGCGGGTGGGCGGGCGGAGGCGATCGGCCCGTCGTCGCGTGCCGCGACGGCCGGCTGACATGATCCCGGGGTGACCTCGGTGCCCACCGACGCCGCCGGAGCCCCGCCGCCGGCACCGACCTCGGTCGACGAGGAGTACCCGTACGTCATCCCGAGCCGGGACGACTCCGTCGTGGGCGCCGCGGCCGGGCTGATCGGCGGGCCGATCGGAGACCACGCCGGCTGGCGACGGCGCTGGTGGACGCCGCTGCGCGTGGTGCTCGCCGTCGTGACGATCGCCTGCTGCCTGGCCTTCGTGCAGAAGGCGCCCTGCCGTGCGAACGCCTTCACCAAGGACATGTACCCGAAGCTCTGCTACACCGACATCGCGCCCCTCTACGCCGGCCGGGGCTTCGACCGGGGCGCGACGCCGTACGTGAACCCCGTTCCGTCAGAGCGGCTCGAGTACCCCGTGCTCACCGGGCTGTTCATGCAGGTGGCCGCGGTCGCGGACCGGATGATCGTGCCGGGCAACGAAAGCACGGTTGCCTACCAACGGCTCCAGCGCTTCTTCGACATCAACGCCTTCATGCTCGCCGCATGCGCGATCGTGGGCGCGTGGTTCGTCGCGGCGACGCATCGCAGGCGGCCGTACGACGCGCTGCTCATCGCGCCGGGGATCGTCCTCACCGCCTACATCAACTGGGACCTGCTCGCCGTCGCCCTGGGCGCCGGCGCCCTCTGGGCCTGGTCGAGGCGAAGCCCGATCGCCGCGGGGGCGCTCATCGGGCTCGGTACCGCGGCCAAGCTGTACCCGGCGTTCCTCCTGTTCCCCCTCCTGCTGCTGTGCATCCGGGCCCGCAGGATGCGCGAGTTCGGGCAGGTTCTGGGCGCGGGCGTGCTGACCTGGCTCGCGGTCAACCTGCCGGTCATGCTCAAGGCCTTCCACGGGTGGGCGTACTTCTACACGTTCAACGCGCACCGCCCCGAGTCGTGGGGCTCGCTCTGGCTCGCGCTCGACGACATGCACCGTCCGCTGCCGGCCGGGACCCTCAACGCCGTGGTCGCCCTGTGCCTGGTCGCGCTGTTCGCCGGCATCGCCTACGTCGCGTTCAGCGCGCCGCGCCGCCCCCGGCTGCCCCAGCTGGCGTTCCTGACGGTCGCGGCGTTCCTGCTGGTCAACAAGGTCTACTCACCGCAGTACGTCCTCTGGCTGGTCTTCCTCTTCCCGCTGGCGCGGCCGCGCTGGCGGGACTTCGTGATCTGGACCAGCCTCGAGGCGGCCTACTTCGTGGCCATCTGGTGGCATCTCGAGGGGATCCAACGTCCGGACCTGGCGATCCCGAACTGGCCGCACACCCTGGCGACGCTGCTTCGCATGGGCGGCGAGCTGTGGGTGTGCGCGTTGATCGTCCGCGACATCTACCGGCCCGAGTGCGACCCGGTGCGCCTGGACGGGTCGGACGACCCGGCCGGTGGGGTCCTCGACGGCGCGCCCGACGGGGGCGCCCACGCCTTGGATCGCCCGGGTCAGGAGGCGGTGGACGTCTCCTCGGCGGTGCGCGGGGCGGCCTCGAGCGTCACCTCGTCGAAGGTCGTCGTCGTGTAGCGCACGTCGCAGTCCAGCTCGTCGCCGATGGCGACCTCGAGGTCGTCGGGCACCAGCAACAACGAGACCTGCATGTGCGGGGGCTCGGCGAACCAACGCTGCTTCCCGCCCGCATGGAACGGCGAGAGGGTGCGGCCGGTCGCCTCGAGCCCGCCCTTGGCCGCCGCCTTGCCGCGGCCGATGACGCCGTGCACCGCTTTGGGCGCCTCGAGTCCGACCCCGTGGGCCGTCCCGCCGCTGACCACGAGCAGGCGGTGGGCCCCCGGCATCTTGCGCTGCCGGTAGCCGTAGCGCGCACCGCGCTTGAGGTCGTGGACGTCGAGCACCGTCCCGGTGGCCCGCAGCGCCTCCCGCTCGCCGAGCCAGAGCGAGGTGCCCACCCGCGGACGTACCTCGATGGCTGGGTGCTCCGCTCGCACCCGCTCCAGCTCGTGCGGTGAGAGGTGGGAGACCCACAGCCGATCCACGTGCAGCGCGGCGCCCCAGAGCCGGGCGATCAGCGACTCCGTCTCCGCCAGGCGGCCCAGCCGCGGCTCGGCGAGCGGCAGATGGATCGCGAAGCCCTCGACGCGAAGCCCGGTCAGCAGCGGTCCGACCTCGAGCAGGTGGTCGTGCGGTACGCCGTGCCGGTGCATGGACGTCTCCACCTCCACCACCACCCGGGTCGGCATGCCGAGCGCGGCGAGCGCGGTCAGCGCCTCGATGGAGGAGACGGTGCGGATCGTCGGGTCGTCGGCCTCCGGGGGCGGGTCCACCCGGTGGTCCCACGGGGTGAGGACGAGGACGTCCCCGTCGTAGGCCTCGCGCGCGGCCGAGACCTCGAAGCGGGTGCCCACCGCGAGCGCGGGCAGTCCCAGGCGGGCGGTCTCAGCGCCGAGGAGGCTGACACCGAAGCCGTACCCGTTGCCCTTGGCCACCGGCACCAGTCCGGGCGTCTGCTCCAGGACCTCGGTCAGGTGCGCGCGCCAGCGCTCGGCGTCGACGTGCAGCGTGAAGGCCATCCGGTCACCTCCGCGCGAGATAGGCGGTGAACGCCTTGTAGAGGAGCGGGCTGAGCGGGAAGTCCCACTCACCGACGTACTCGACGGCCTCGCCCCCCGTGCCCAGCTTGAACTGGATCAGCCCGAACAGATGGTCCTCGGGGTCGAGGGTGTCGCTGATGCCGCGCAGGTCGTACACGGCAGCACCCTCGGCAAGCGCGTCGCGCATCATCCGCCACTGCACGGCGTTGCTCGGGCGTACCTCGCGCCGGTGGTCGGCGCTGGCTCCGTAGGAGTACCAGACGTGGTCGCCGACGCGAACGGCGGTCGTCGCGGCCAGCGCCTCCCCGTCGAGGCGGGCGAGGTAGAGCCGGATCCGGTCGGGGTCCTCGGCGGTCATGGCCCGCCACATGCGTTGGAAGTACGCCAGGCCGCGGGGGGTGAAGCCGTCGCGCTTGGCCGTGGTGAGGTACAGGGCGTGGAACTCGGCGAGGTCGTCGGGGCCAGCGCGCTCGACGACGACCCCTGCCTTCTCGGCCTTCTTGATGTTGCGCCGCCACAGCTGGTTGAACCCGGCCAGCACGTCGGCCTCGCTCCGGCCGGCCAGCGGAAGCTGGAAGACGTACCGGGGCTGGACGTCTCCGAAGCCGGCGCCGGCGCCGGAGAGCTGCCGCCAACCGAGGTGGGTCAGGGCCTCGACGAGCCCGACGCCGTCCTTGTCGGTGCTGTCGGAGGGGACGTCGCCGAGCCGGCCGCCAGCACCCGCCGCGATCGCCTCCTTCAACGTCGCGGCCGACCAGCGCCGGACCGGGACCTGCGGGCCGATCTTCACCGCGAACACCTTGCGGCGCTTGAGCATCGCGGTCAGTGGCGCCAGGACGTCGGCCGGCTCGTAAGCGGACCAGTCGAGCACGGGCCCCTCGGGCAGGTAGGCCAGGTAGCGCTCGACGCCCGGCGTGCGGCGGAGCAGCACCAGGGCGGCGCCGACGAGCCGGTCGCCGTCGTACCAGCCGAGGCTGAGGTTGCCCCACTCGGCTTTCACCCCCGCCCAGGAGGGGCACTGCAGGAACGAGGCCGAGCGCTCGGTGACGAACCCGAGATGGGCGTCGCGGTCCAGCGGCCGTACCTCCAGCGGCCGTACCTCCAGCGGCATGGGACAACCCTACGGGCGGGACGGCCGGCGGTTCTGGCGCTGGAAGACGGTGCGTGCGTCAGACGCCTGTGTCGTCGGACGACGTGCCGCGCTGCCGCTCAGAGGTCGAGGTCGACGACGACGGGGGCGTGATCGCTCGGGCCCTTGCCCTCCTTGAGGCTGCCCTTGCGCGCCTCCCGGTCGACATAGGCGTCGGTGACCGCGGAGACGAAGGCGGGGTTGGCGTAGACGAGGTCGATGCGCATCCCGAGGTTCTTGTGGAAGTTGCCCGCCCGGTAGTCCCAGTAGGTGAACGGGGTGTCGTACTTCATCGCCCGCGGGACGACGTCGTCGAGGCCGAGGGCGCGCAGCTCGGCGAGTGCGGCCCGCTCCTGTGGCGTGACATGCGTGAGGCCCTCGAAGGCGGTGACGTCCCACACGTCGGAGTCGTTGGGGGCGACGTTGAAGTCGCCGAGGACGGCGTACGGCCGCGTCGCGGTCAGCTCGGCCGCCACCGTGGCGCGCAGCGCGTCCAGCCACTCGAGCTTGTAGGCGTAGTGCGGATGCCCCGGCTCGCGGCCGTTGGGGACGTACACGCTCCACACCCGCACGCCGCCGCAGGTCGCGCCGATCGCCCGCCGCTCGGTGGCCCCCTCGTACGTCGGCTCGCCGGACAGCCCGCTCACCACCTCGGAGAGGCCCAGCCGGGACAGGATGGCCACGCCGTTCCAGCGGCCGTCGGCGTTGACGGCGCACTCGTACCCGAGTGCGGTGAAGTCGGCCGTCGGGAACTGCTCCGGCGTCGCCTTGAGCTCCTGCAGGCACACGACGTCGGGCGCCGCCGCCGGCAGCCACTCGCGCATCTTGCCCATCCGGACCGTCACCGAGTTGACGTTCCAGGTCGCGATCCGCACAAGGCCGACCCTATGACCCGCCTTGATCCGAATGAACGCGGCGTTCAGTCGTACCTATTGGAGCAATGCCGCGTTCATTCGGAGAAGGAGGGTCAGCTGAAGCCGCCGTGGCCGAAGCCGAGGCCCATCCCGACGGCGGCGGCGCCCATCCCGATGACGTCGAACCACCGCTGGCCGGTCGACTCCGAGGTCAGCTGGCAGTACAGCCCGAGGGCGACGCCGACGATCCCGAGAACGGTGGCGGCGGCGTGCGCCGAGACGACCACGCCGAGCCCGAAGGCGACGCAGCCGACGACGAAGGTCACCAGGGTCAGGACCTGGTGCACCCGATGGTGCAGGGCGGGGGTCTCGGCCCGGGAGTGCCCGAGCAGGGCGGGGGTGTGCGTGTACGGCGCCGCGGGCGCAGAGCTGGCCCCGGCGTCTGGGGCGGACTCGTTCATGATCGAAGCGTGCGCCTGACTGTGGACGATTTCAACGGGCCCGCCCGTCTCGGCTACCCTGGTCCGCGGTTGCCGCCCGTTCGCGGGCGGCAGCGACGTACCGCGACACGGTGGCGGCCTCTCGAGACCACCCAGCGTCGCGAGCCCTCCTGCCACGGACCGACCGTGGCCGCTCAGTCCAGAGGAGGTGGGGTTCACGCATGCGTCGCTATGAACTGATGGTCATCCTCGACCCCGAGCTCGAGGAGCGGACGGTCGCCCCGTCGCTCGACGCCTTCCTCAACGTGGTCCGCCAAGGCGGCGGGACCGTCGAGAACGTCGACATCTGGGGCCGGCGCCGCTTGGCCTACGAGATCGCGAAGAAGTCCGAAGGCATCTACGCCGTGGTCGACCTCACCGCCGACCCCGCCGTGGTCAAGGAGCTGGACCGTCAGCTCAACCTCAACGAGTCGGTGCTGCGGACCAAGGTCCTGCGCCCCGACGCCCGCTGAGCCCACCCACCCGCCTTCCCCCGGACCCACAGGAGCCCCCATGGCCCAGGGCGACATCCCGGTCACCGTGATCGGCAATCTCACCAACGACCCCGAGCTGCGCTTCACCCCGAGCGGTCAGGCGGTCGCGTCGTTCACGGTCGCCTCGAGCACCCGCGTGCGCGACCCGCAGACCAACGAGTGGAAGGACGGGGACACCACTTTCCTGCGCTGCAGCGTGTGGCGGCAGTACGCCGAGAACGTCGCCGAGTCCCTCACGCGCGGGACCCGGGTCATCGTGAACGGGCGGCTCAAGCAGCGCTCGTACGAGACCAAGGAGGGCGAGAAGCGCACGGTCTACGAGGTCGACGTCGACGACGTCGGGCCGGCTCTGCGCTACGCCACCGCCAAGATCACGAAGGTCAGCCGCGGCAGCGGCGGCTTCGGCGGCGGGGAGGGCAGTGCCCCCGCCGAGGACCCGTGGGCGTCCGCCGGCTCGCCGGCGGCCAGCACCTCCGGCTCGTGGGGCGGCTCAGGCGGGTCCTACGACGAGCCGCCGTTCTGACCCGACCTCCCCCGATGACCTTCCCCTCATGAGACGAACGAGAGAGACCACGATGGCCAAGCCGCCCATCCGCAAGCCGAAGAAGAAGAGCAACCCGCTCACCACCGCGAAGATCGACTACATCGACTACAAGGACACCGCGCTG
Organism: Actinomycetes bacterium; assembly: GCA_035506535.1. Lineage (NCBI taxonomy): Bacteria > Bacillati > Actinomycetota > Actinomycetes > Actinomycetes bacterium. Next base: position 18,503 of record DATJPE010000074.1, read on the forward strand.
CTGCGCAAGTTCATCTCCGACCGCGGGAAGATCCGTGCCCGGCGGGTGACCGGGGTGAGCGTCCAGCAGCAGCGGGAGATCGCCAAGGCGGTCAAGAACGCCCGCGAGATGGCCCTCCTGCCCTACACCTCGACGGCGCGCTGAGGAGGCTGACGATGAAGCTCATCCTCACCCAGGAGGTCAGCGGCCTCGGGGCGCCCGGCGACATCGTCGAGGTCAAGGACGGCTACGGCCGCAACTACCTCGTCCCCCGCGGCCAGGCGATCCGCTGGACCAAGGGCGCCGAGACCCAGATCGCGACCATCAAGCGGGCCCGCGAGGTGCGCGAGGTCCGCGACCTCGGGCACGCCCAGGAGATCAAGTCCCAGCTGGAGTCGCTGTCGGTGACCCTGGCCGCCCGGGCCGGCGACTCGGGGCGGCTGTTCGGCTCGGTCACCGTCGCCGACGTCGCCGCCGCGGTGAGGTCGGCGGGGGGCCCCGACCTGGACCGCCGCAGCATCCAGATCGTCGACCCGATCAAGACTCTCGGTGTGCACTCCGTCACGGTTCGCATCCACCCGGAGGTGGTGGCCAGCGTCGCCGTGGACGTCACCGCGGCCTAGCCCGCCACCATCCCTCGCCGCCACCGGGAGGGGTGCGCGGCGAGGGCCGGCGCGTTGCGCGGCGTCTGTTGCGATCGCCGCGGCGGCCGACTGGTCCGGGCTGCTTCCACAGGGTCCTCGGCTGCGCCCCGCGGACCGCGCCGCCCTGTTCCACTCCGTGGACACGAGGGGACACGGCGGGCCGAAAGATTTTCCTCCACACGCGGTGGAGGGCATCCACGCAGGTCAGAGGCATGATCGACCCAGCCGTCATCGGCGTTCCCCAGGGTTGTCCACAACATGGGGACGGCTGTCCCCAAGCCGGACGGGCGGTTGGACACAGGTCGCGGGCCCCCGGTCCACAGGCGTCCACAGCCCCGTCGAGCCGGGGCTTGAGACTGGTCCCGCCGCCCCCGTAGCGTCCGCCGTCGGCTCCAGGGAACACCCGTGGACGAGCCTGTCGGGGGACGGGTGTTCACTGCGGAGTCGTACGGACGTTCGTGCGGTCGCGCCACCCGGCGCGGCTTCGGGGAGGCGGCGGCGCATCGCGCTCGCTGCCGGACTGCGGGAGGCTCGGCCAGCAGTGACGGTCACCGAGATCCACCCCGGCGGGGGCTACGAGCCGGGGTTCGAGCGGCAGCCGCCGCAGGATCTCCTCGCCGAGCAGTGCGTCCTCGGCGGGATGCTGCTGTCCAAGGACGCCATCGCCGACGTCGTGGAGGTCATCCGTGGCGCCGACTTCTACAAGCCGGCCCACCAGACGGTCTACGAGGCGATCACCGACCTGTACGGCCGCGGGGAGCCGGCCGATCCGGTCACCGTCGCCAATGCGCTGCTCGTCTCCGGTGAGCTCCAGCGCATCGGCGGGCCGGCCTACCTGCACACCCTCATCGCCTCGGTGCCCACGGCCGCCAACGCGGGCTTCTACGCCAAGATCGTCCGCGAGCGGGCCATCCTCCGCCGGCTGGTCGAGGCGGGCACCCGGATCGTGCAGATGGGCTACAACGCCGACGCCGAGGCCGACGACATCGTCGACCGGGCCCAGGCGGAGGTGTACGCCGTCACCGAGCGGCGCACGTCGGAGGACTACGCGCCGCTGAGCGAGATCCTGCAGGGCACCCTCGACGAGATCGAGGCGATCGGCTCGCACGGCGGGGCGATGGTGGGTGTGCCCACCGGTTTCTCCGACCTGGACGCGCTGACCAACGGGCTGCATGGCGGTCAGATGATCGTCGTAGCGGCCCGTCCCGGTGCCGGCAAGTCGACGATGGCGCTGGACATCTGCCGGTCCGCGTCGATCCGAGGAGGCCTGACTTCGGCGGTGTTCTCCCTCGAGATGAGCCGCCACGAGATCACCATGCGCCTGCTGTCCGCCGAGGCCAGGGTGGCGTTGCACAAGATGCGTTCCGGCACGCTCTCCGACCAGGACTGGAACTCCCTCGCGCGCACGATGACGTCGGTGTCGGAGGCTCCGATGTTCATCGACGACTCCCCCAACCTGTCGATGATGGAGATCCGCGCGAAGTGCCGCCGGCTCAAGCAGCGTCACGACCTGCGCCTGGTGGTCATCGACTACCTGCAGCTGATGACGAGCGGCCGCAAGGTCGAGTCGCGCCAGCAGGAGGTCTCGGAGTTCTCCCGCTCGCTCAAGCTGCTCGCCAAGGAGCTCGACGTCCCGGTGATCGCGGTGAGCCAGCTCAACCGGGGTCCCGAGCAGCGCACCGACAAGAAACCCCAGCTCGCCGACCTGCGCGAGTCCGGCTCGATAGAACAGGACGCGGACATCGTCGTGCTGCTCCACCGCGAGGACATGTACGAGCGGGAGAGCCCCCGCGCCGGTGAGGCGGACTTCATCGTGGCCAAGCACCGCAACGGGCCGACCGCGACCGTCACCGTCGCCTTCCAGGGTCACTACAGCCGCTTCGTCGACATGGCCCAGATGTAGCGCTGGAGCCGGTGGTCGGCCGAGCCGCCCCCTTGCCGGAAACCTCTCGGCCGCGGTGCGCCTGCGCCCCTCGGCATATCAGGTGGCCACGACCCGCAGTCTGGGGCGTCGGGTGAGTGCGCCGACGACGACGCGTGCGTCGAGCGCGGCGCTGCGGAGGACGCGGACGCGCAGCCCCGCCTCCCCCAGGATCCGCCGGGTCGCGGTCAGCTGGTCCTCGCCGACCTCGATGAGCAGCCGCCCGGCCGGCGCCAGCCAACGTGGGGCATCGAGGGCGATGCGGCGGTGCACGTCCAGGCCGTCAGGCCCGCCGTCGAGGGCCAGGCCGGGCTCGTGCAGTCGTGCCTCCGCCGGCATGAGGTCGAGCTCGCCGGTGGGGACGTACGGCGCGTTCGCGGCGAGCACGTCGACCCGCCCGGCCAGGTCTCCCGGCAGCCCCGCGTAGAGGTCCCCCACTGCGACGACAGCGTCGTCGGGCAGGTTGCGCCGGGCGCACCCGACCGCCAGCGGGTCGGCGTCCACGGCGTGCAGCTCGAGATCTCCCACGCTGTCGGCCACCACCGCACCGATGGCCCCGGACCCGCAGCACAGGTCGACCACCACCGGCCGGTGCCCGACGACGGCCGCCGCCGCCGACGCGGCCGTACGCGCCAGCAGCTCGGTGCGTCGTCGCGGGACGAAGACGCCCGGTTCGACGAGGACTCGGCGCCCCGCGAACAGGCCCCACCCCAGGACGTGCTCCAGCGGAGCGCCCAGCTCACGACGCTCGACGAGCGTCTCGAGCCGGGCCGGGTCCGTGCCCGCCGCGACGAGCAGCTCGGCCTCCTCCTCGGCGAACACGCACCCCGCGGCGCGCAGCCGCAGCGTGACCGCCGCGACGCCCAGCGCCTCCTGCCCCATCCCACCTCCCGCTCCCCCGACATCCTCGCCCTTCGGAGAACAGCGGGGAGGCCTGGATGTCGGGGGTGTCCGAGGGGGACGTAGCCTGCCGTGCCGTGACCGACGTCGAGGACCTGCAGCGGGCGGTGGCGGACCTGATGCCTCGAGCCCGTCAGGACCTGGCCGCGCTCGTGGCGATCCCGTCGGTCTACGACGCCCGCCAGTTCGACCTCGCCCACTGCGCGCGGGCCGCCCGGTGGGTGATGGAGGCCTTCCTCGACCTCGGCGTCGCCGATGTCCGACTCGAGCGCACCCCCGACGGGAGCGATGCCGTGGTCGGCAGCCTCGCCGGCCCCGCGGGCGCACCGACGGTCCTGCTCTACAGCCACTACGACGTCCAGCCGCCGCTGGACGATGCCGCCTGGCGCAGCCCGCCGTTCGAGCTGGTCGAACGCGAGGGTCGCTGGTACGGGCGGGGGACGGCCGACTGCAAGGGCAACCTCGTCATGCACCTCACCGCGCTCCGCGCGCTTCGTGGCACCGACGGGACCTACCCGGTGGGTCTCAAGGTGGTCATGGAGGGCTCGGAGGAGCAGGGGCTCGGCGGTCTGGAGCGCTGGGTCGAGGCCCACCCGGAGGTCCTCTCCGCGGACGCCATCGTCATCGCCGACGGCGGCAACGCGGAGCTCGGCCTGCCCACGCTGACCACCTCGCTGAGGGGGATGGTCACCGCGATCGTGCGCGTGGCGTCCTTGACCGGCCCCCAGCACTCAGGGTCCTACGGCGGCGCCGCGCCCGACGCCCTCGCCGCGCTCATCGCCATGCTGGCCAGCATGCGAGACGTCGAGGGACGTACGACGATCCGCGGCCTCGACGACCTGGCCGACGCGACCTGGGACGGCGTCGACTACCCCGCCGAGCGCTTCCGCGAGGATGCCGGCGTCCTCGACGGGGTCCGCCTCATCGGGGGTGGCAGCGTCCCGGACGCGGTGTGGGCCCGGCCGGCGCTCACCGTCACCGGCATCGACTGCCCACCCGCCGTCGGGTCGCCGAACGCCATCCAGCCCAGGGCAGCCGCGCGGCTCAACCTGCGCATCCCGCCCAGCACCGACCCGGCCCGCGCCGGCGCGGCCCTGACCGAGCACCTGCTGGCCGTCGCCCCGTGGGGGGTGCGGGTCGAGGTCGAGCTCGAGGGCAGCGGCACCGGCTTCCTCGCGGTGACCGACGGACCGGCGTACGCCGCCATGCGGGAGGCCATGCATGCGGCCTTCGGCCGCGAGCCGGTGACGGCGGGGCAGGGTGGCTCGATCCCGCTGTGCAACACGCTGCGCTCCACCTACCCGGACGCGGAGATCCTGCTCATCGGGGTCGAGGAGCCGAGGAGCCTCATCCACGCGCCCAACGAGAGCGTCGATCCCGGGGAGATCGAGCGGACCGCGCTGGCCGAGGCGCTGTTCCTTCGGCGCCTCGCCAGCTGACCGCGCGGCTCACGTGTGGTTCGCGGCCGCGAGGTCGGCGACCTGGGCGTCGCTCAGCTGGGCATCCCAGATGGCGACCTCGTCGACGGTGCCCTTGACCAGCTCGTCGGCCGTGCCGAGGCCGGGGTCGTCCGTGGGCAGCGCGTCCCAGCCGATGCGCCACCACCCGTCGTAGGCCTCGGCGCTCGTCGTGGCCGGGTCGGACCCGGACTGACGTACGCCGTCGACGTAGAGGAGCAGTCCGGCCGGGCCGAGGGAGAACGCGACGTGGTGGGTCGCGCCGACGACGGGCGCGTCGGACCGGACGGCGCTGACGGCTCCGCCGGTGTCGCGGACCGCGGCCCGCAGGTAGCCGGCGTCGTCGACGTAGAGCACGCGGTCCTCATCGGTCGAGGGCCCGCTCGAGGCGTCGCCGAAGCCGAGGATCCGTCCCGCGTCGCTGACCGAGATCCACGCGGCCACCGTGAGGGCGTCGGGCGCCGGCGCGGCCGGCCCGCCGACCCGCACGAAGGGCTGACCGGAGGGGTCGCCGTCGAAGGCCAGTGCCGTGTTGGTGTCGCCGATCAGCAGCCCGGTGGCGCCCCACCCGAGCGGGCTGCCCGACGCGACCGCCGACACCCCCCGCGAACCGTCGTCGGTCACGAAAGTGACCGGGGCCTCCTCCGACAGGCGCAGCACGTCGACCGGGGCGGGTGTGGTGGTCGCCACCGTGGCCGGGTAGGGGTTGGTGCTCCACGTCCCCGTCTGGATCGGGGTGCTGGAGATCTCGGTGGAGTCGGTGAGGGTCGCTCCCGTCGCCGACGGCCCGGCCCAGGCGAGGGCCGCGCCGAGCAGGCCTGCCGCCAAGAGCAGCCGCGGGGCCTGCTCAGAGAGCCCGCGGGGCCGCATCGCGAGCGCCCTTCTGCGGGTCGCGGTCACGTCGGGGCACGCGCCGCCACGACAGCAGCTCCGCGCCGAGCAGCATGAGCAGCGGCGGCCCGAACAGCAGCAGGCGACCGGTTCCGGAGTGCGCCCAGAGCAGCTGTCGTCCCCAGCCGGTCTTGACCGCCACCACGACGCCCCGAACGTTGGTGACCGGGGTCATGTTGGGGTCCGGGAAGGCGTTCCCGTCGCCCTTGGTCTGGATCACCTGGCGGGTCTCGACCTGACCGTTGGCGTCGTACACGAGGTGGCCGTCGCTGGTGGTCACCGGCAGGGTCTTGAGGTCGACGATGCGGTGGGTCTCCAGGCGGCGCGGGGACTGAGCCGCGGTCCAGAAGGTGACCACCATGCCCCGACGCAGCTCGGTCGGGCTGATCGGGTGCACGACCACGGCGTCGCCCTCGCGGACCGTGGGTTGCATCGACCCGCTGGTCACGACGAGCAGCTGCTCGCCCTTGAGGTGGTACCAGAGCGGGACGCTGTAGCTGACCAGGATGGCCGCGACGAACGCGCCGATCACCAGCCGGAACGCGACCCGCCGCGCCCGGTCCCCGGCGAGCGGGGCCAGGAGGCGCCGCGCCCCGACCAAGACCCGACCGGCGGCCCGACTCACCAGGAGCCCGACCGCGGGGAGCGAGATCCGCTCCGACGGGGCCGCGGTCGCCGTCGCCGCGTCGACCGAGCCCGGGGTCACCGGGTCGGCCAGCGAGTCGGCGTCCGCGGCCACGGTCCTGGTGGTCACGGGTTGTTGGCGGTCTGTTCGGCGTCGAAGTGGAGCGTCAGCGTGGTGCTGGTGCTCTGGAAGGTGTTGTCGGTGCTGAGCGGTAGCGTGGCCACGTAGCACAGCCCGTCCTTCGCCCCGGCCGCGAGGACCTGGTCGCCGGGCTGCTGGCCGACGGCTGAGTCGCCGAACATGGAGACGAAGGACGTGCCCAGCGGCGCTGGCGCGAACAGCTGGGTGGCGGTCGCCACGCTCGCGGCGTCGCAGGTCGACGCGGACGAGGGCAGCAGGTAGACCGAGACGTCCAGCTGGCCGCCGAGGGCGTTGGTGGCCTTGCCGGTGCTGCTGTAGCGCAGCTGCAGCGAGCCGTCGTTCTGCACGATCAGCTTCGCGTACGCGGAGTCGCCGGGCGCCATGTTCGTCGCGCCGAAGTCCAGCGAGGTGGTCGGGTTGGTGTTGATGTCCACGCTGCCGGTCACCACGGTGTCGCTGTCGATCTGGGCCTGGTCGGTGAACAGCGCACCGGTGGACAGGCTGCCCAGAGCCACGATCGACAGCCCGACGATCCCCGCGGTCGCAAGCAGCCGCCGGCGGCGGTCCTTCGACTCCTGCGAGCGCTCCTTGGGCTGCTCGAACTCCGACAGCAGGTCGTCCATGTCTACCTCAACCCCCGTGCCTGGAAACAAGCGTCGGCGCCCCGGGTTGGGCCCCCGCTCGCTGATGGCATCGGCGAGGTGGCCCCAGCGCTTGAGCCGCCGGGCATGGGGCGGCACCCGGATGGACCTACGCTTGCGCCCGTGGGCTCGGGAGTACGTCTGCGGCGGGCGATGGCCGGGCTCCCGGCCTACAAGGCCGGCCAACCGGCGCCCCCGGGCTCGTACAAGATCTCCTCCAACGAGAACCCGTTCCCGCCGCTCGCCTCGGTCCGCAAGGTGCTCGAGGATGCCGCCGGAGGCGTCAACCGCTACCCCGACCCGGCGTCGTCCGCGCTGCTGCACGCGCTGTCCGCGCGCTTCGAGCGCCCCGCCGACTGCTTCGCCGTCGGGACCGGGTCGGTCGGGATCCTCCAGCAGGCCATGCAGTCGGTGCTGGACGCGGGCGAGGAGGTGGTGTTCGCCTGGCGCTCCTTCGAGGCGTACCCGATCATCGCGCAGATCGTCGGCGCCACCCAGGTGCGGGTGCCGCTGCGACCCGACGAGACCCACGACCTGCCGGCGATGGCCGCGGCGGTGACGGAGCGGACCCGCCTCGTCATCGTCTGCACGCCGAACAACCCGACGTCGACGAGCGTGCGCCGTGAGGAGCTCGACGAGTTCCTCGAGGCCGTCCCCCGGGACGTGCTCGTCGTGCTCGACGAGGCCTATCGCGAGTTCGTCCGCGACCCCGACGCGCCGGACGGCCTGCGGGTCCAGGCCGAGCATCCGAACGTCGCGGTGCTGCGGACCTTCTCCAAGGCGTACGGCCTCGCGGGACTTCGGGTCGGGTTCGCGGTCGCGCACTCCGAGGTCGCCGAGGCGCTGCGCAAGACCGCCGTGCCCTTCGGGGTGTCCTCTCTCGCCGAGGATGCCGCCGTGGCCTCGCTGGCGGCCGAGGCCGAGCTGCTCGAGCGCGTCGAGGTCCTCGTGGCCGAGCGCGCGCGGGTGCTCGGCGCGCTGCGGGCGCAGGGGTGGCAGGTGGCCAGGTCCGAGGCGAACTTCGTCTGGCTGCGGACCGGAGAGCACACGGCGGAGGTGGCCGCGGCCTGCGCCGCGGCCGGCGTCGTCGTCCGGCCCTTCGACGGCGAGGGGGTGCGGGTCACGGTGGCCGAGCCGGCCGCCTCGGACCGCTTCCTCGCCGCGGTGGCCGCGTTCGCCCGTACCCGCTAGCTCGGTGCCGGCGCCGGCGAGACTGCGCCGCGCGGACCCGCGAGTCGCTCGCGAGGCGGCTCCCCCAGGGGTGCACCGGGGTGTCAGGATGAGGAGCGGCTGGCCACCCAGCCGGCTCGGCGGTGGGAGGAGGGCGGCGTGACCTCGGAGTTCATCCAGCTGCTCACCCCTGAGGGAGAGCGCGTCCCCGACGAGACGTACGACCCCTGGATCGCCGACGTCACCGACGAGCACCTGCGCGGGCTCTACCGCGACCTGCTGCTCACGCGGCGGGTCGACGTCGAGGCCACCGCGCTCCAGCGCCAGGGCGAGCTCGGGCTCTGGGCCAGCTGTCTGGGTCAGGAGGCGGCGCAGGTGGGCAGCGGGCGCGCCCTGCTCGCCGACGACTTCGCCTTCCCGACCTACCGCGAGCACGGCGTTGCGATCACGCGCGGCGTCGACCCGATGAGCCTGCTCGGCCTGTTCCGGGGGGTGAGCAACGGCGGATGGGACCCGCACGAGCACAACTTCGCGCTCTACACGATCGTCATCGGCAACCAGTGCCTGCACGCGGTCGGCTACGCCATGGGCGTCCAGATGGAGGCGTCACGATCCGGCGGTGAGCGATCGAGCGCCGTCATCGCCTACTTCGGCGACGGAGCCTCCAGCCAGGGTGACGTCAACGAGGCGTTCGTGTTCGCGGGCTCGTTCAACGCACCGGTCGTGTTCTTCTGCCAGAACAACCAGTGGGCGATATCGGAGCCGATCGAGCGGCAGAGCCGCATCCCGCTGTACCGCCGCGCCTCGGGCTTCGGCTTCCCCGGCGTGCGGGTCGACGGCAACGACGTCCTCGCCGTCCTCGCGGTGACCCGCGCGCACCTGGCCGCGGCTCGCGAGGGGCAGGGACCCTCCCTGATCGAGGCGTTCACCTACCGGATGGGCGCGCACACCACCTCGGACGACCCGACCCGCTACCGCCTCGCGAGCGACCTCGAGGTGTGGAAGCTCAAGGACCCCCTGGAGCGGCTGCGGTCCTATCTGTGGCGGCGACAACTCGTCGACCAGTCGTTCTTCGAAGCCCTGGACGCGGAGGCCGAGGCGCTGGCGGTACGCCTGCGCGAGGGCTGCCGGTCGATGCCGGAGCCGCCGCCGGAGGCGATGTTCACCCACGTGTACGCCGGGCCGCACCCGCTCGTCACGGAGGAGAGGGCCGCCTACGCGGCGTACCTGGAGGGCTTCCTGCCGGAGGGAGCGGTCTGATGGCCGACGACGGCGGCGTATCGACGCTGACCCTGGCCCGCGCCCTCAACCTCGGCCTGCGCCGCGCCCTGGAGTCCGACGACCGGGTGCTGCTGATGGGTGAGGACGTCGGCAAGCTGGGCGGGGTCTTCCGGGTCACCGACTCCCTGCAGAAGGACTTCGGCGAGGCGCGGGTGCTGGACACCCCGCTCGCGGAGAGCGGGATCCTGGGCACGGCGATCGGCCTGGCCATGCGCGGCTACCGCCCCGTGGTGGAGATCCAGTTCGACGGGTTCGTCTACCCGGCCTACGACCAGATCGTGTCCCAGCTCGCCAAGATGCACGCGCGCTCGGCGGGCCAGGTCCCGCTCCCGGTCACGGTGCGCATCCCCTTCGGTGGCGGCATCGGCGCGGTCGAGCACCACAGCGAGAGCCCCGAGGCCTACTTCGCCCACACCGCCGGACTGCGTGTGGTCTCCCCGTCCAACGCGGCGGACGCCTACTGGATGATCAGGCAGGCGGTCGCCTGCGACGACCCGGTGATCTTCTTCGAGCCCAAGCGGCGCTACTGGGACAAGGGTGAGGTCGACGAGTCCGCGGCGCCGGCGGAGGACCTGTTCACCGCCCGCGTCGTACGGGCGGGCGCCGACGCCACCGTCGTGTGCTACGGCCCGATGGTGCGGACCTGCCTCGAGGCCGCGTCCGCGGCGGCGGCGGAGGGTCACTCCCTCGAGGTGGTCGACCTGCGCTCGCTGTCGCCCGTGGACCTGGACACGGTGTGCGCCTCGGTGGAGCGGACCGGGCGGCTGGTCGTCGTGCACGAGGCCCCGGTCTGGCTCGGCCTCGGGGCGGAGATCGCCGCGCGGGTCCAGGAGCGGTGCTTCTTCTCCCTGGAGGCACCGGTGCTGCGGGTCGGCGGCTTCCACGCGCCGTACCCGCCGTCGCGGCTGGAGGAGCACTATCTGCCCGACCTCGACCGGGTCCTCGAGGCGGTCGACCGGCTCCTGGAGTACTCGTGAGCACGCGCGGGCGGCTGAGCACGCGCGCGCCAGGGGCGAGGGAGCGCTGAGGTGGGCGAGCTCAAGCAGTTCCGGCTGCCCGACGTCGGCGAGGGCCTGACCGAGGGCGAGGTCCTGACCTGGCATGTCAAGCCGGGGGACACCGTCGTGGTGAACCAGGTCGTCGTCGAGGTCGAGACCGCCAAGGCCGCGGTCGAGCTGCCCATCCCGTGGGCCGGCGTCGTCACCTCCCTCGACGTCGAGGTCGGCGCGACCGTGCCGGTCGGTACCCCGTTGCTCACCGTCGACGTCGGCTCGGCCGCCGGCCCGGCAGGTGGGGTCCCGCTCGCGAGGTCGCACGAGGGGGCCGCTCGGCCCGCAGCCGTACCCGTCGCCGAGCCCGCACCCGCCGCCCCCGAGCCGGCACCGCACGAGGGGGTGCGACCGGGGGTGGAGTTCGTCCCCACGGGGGCGCGGCCCCAGGAGCGGCGCGAGGCGGTGCTGGTCGGCTACGGCGTACGCGACGCCGCCGTGACCAGACGGCCCCGGCGGCCGCGAGCCGCGGCGGCCGGGTCCCAGCCCGCGACCAGCGCGGTCGGCGGCGTACGGCCGCAGGCCAAGCCGCCGGTCCGCAAGCTGGCGCGCGATCTCGGCGTCGACCTCGCGACGCTGACGCCGACCGGGCCGGGTGGGACGCTGACCCGCGAGGACGTCCTCGCCGGTCGGGGAGGCGAGGCGGGGGTCCTCGTGCAACCCGATGTAGCCCTGACCGGTGCGGTCGTCGCTCCCGCCCTGTCCGGCGACCGCCGTGAGCCCGTCCACGGGATCCGCAAGCACATGGCCGAGGCCATGGTTCGCAGCGCGTTCACGATCCCGCACGTCACGGTGTGGACCGAGGTGGACGTCACCCGTTCGGTTCGTCTGACCCGGCGGCTGCGCGAGACCCCCGGCTTCGACGACGTACGGGTCACCCCCCTGCTGCTCGTCGCCCGTGCGGTGCTCCTGGCCCTCACGCGCAACCCGGACCTCAACGCCGTCTTCGACGCCGATGCCCAGGAGGTCGTCTACCGCGAGCACGTCAACCTGGGCATCGCGGCGGCCACGCCGCGAGGCCTGATCGTGCCGAACATCAAGGGCGCCGACCTCAAGTCCCTGCCCGAGCTCGCGGCGGCGCTCGACGACCTCGTCCGCACGGCACGGGAGGGGAGGACGGCTCCCGGCGACATGACGAACGGGACGTTCACCATCACGAACGTGGGGGTCTTCGGTGTCGACGGAGGAACGCCCATCATCAATCCCGGCGAGGGCGCGATCCTCGCGGTCGGCGCCTTCCGCGAACGCCCCTGGGTGCACAAGGGCAGGGTGCGGGCCCGCTGGGTGGCCGAGCTGACCGTGTCCTTCGACCACCGCCACATCGACGGCGCGATGGGCTCGCGCTTCCTCGCCGACGTCGCGGCGGTCCTGGCCGACCCCGCCGTCGCGGTGTCCTGGTCGTGACCGCGCACGTCGGATAGCGGCCTCGTGCGGACCGGCACCGTCGGGGCCGCGCGGACCGGCCCGAGCCGGCCTCGATAGGGTCACCGCCCATGGACGCCCTGCTGGCCGAGACCGTGTGGATCCCTGGACTGCTCGCGATGGGGATCGTGGTCATCGTGGTGATGGTCGTCGTCTTCGCCCGGGGCGGGACCCGGCGCCGCCGGCGCCGCCGCTAGCCCGCCGGACCGCCCGGCGCGGTGTGATGGACATCAGGGTGTGATGGCCGTCAGGGTGTGATGGACATCGCGTCGAGCACCCGCTCGGCGAGCCCCACGTCGCCGTCGATGGTGACCCGCGCGTGCGAGGGCGTCACCCGACCGCACGCCAGGAGTGCGAACGTCCCCCAGTCGAGGGTCATCGTCGCGTCGGCGTCCTCCTCCTCGCCCTCGAGGCTGGTCGCTTGGTCCTCGCCAACCCGCACGGCCACCGTCCCGGGCAGCGCGCCGGTGAGCTCCCAGCGCACGCAGGTGCCCTCATGGAGGCCGAGCTCGCCCACGACGCTCGGCAGCGCCGTGATGATGCGCTGCCTGGCGACCTCGGCCGCGGGGCCGGTCAGGCGCTCCGGCAGGCCCTCCGCGCGCCGGACGTCCTGCTCGTGCGCCCAGACGTCGAAGGTCCGGATCGCGACGCTGCCCGCCACGGGGCGCGGCTTGCCCAGGACGCCGGGCACCAGCGCGTCCGGGTCGGTCGGGAGGGCGCCGATCTGAGGCAGGCGCTGGGCCACCACCTCGTCCAGCTCGTCGCGCACCTGCACGGGGTCGCGGCCCCGACGAAGGTCCACCCCGACCTCCATGCGCCGCTTGACCCAGTCCTCGCCGACGTGGGGCAGCCGGGACCAGTCGGGCTCGTGCGGCGGGTCGACCCGCCCGAGCAGGAGCGCCTCGAGGCACGCCACGTGGGCGAACACGTCGTGGACGCTCCATCCAGGTAGGTCGCTGGGGTCGCCCCAGCGCGTGAGGTCCACCTCGTGCGCCAGCGAGCGGATGGCGGTCAGCGCGTCCGTGTACGCCGCGACGGCGGCGTCGCGGTCCCAGGCAGCCACCCGCCCAACGTAGCCGCGCGGTCAACGTCGCGCGCCTCACCCCGACGGATCTCGCGGGGTCTCGCCCGGTTTCGCGAATCGTGCGGACATCGCCGGGACTGGGGCGGCGCCGACGTGCGACGCTGGTGCCGTGCGCATCGCGGCCCTCCAGCTCGCCCCGGACTACACCCAGCCCATCGACGCGCGGCGGGAGCAGGCCGCCGGCCTGGTCCGCGCCCAGGCGGGCGCCGACCTCGTCGTCCTGCCGGAGCTCTGGCCGCAGGGCGGGTTCCTCTACACCCGCTGGGCGGAGCAGGCCGAGGCCGTGGACGGACCCACCGTCGAGGCGATCTCCGCGGCGGCCAAGCAGATCGGTGCGTGGGTGCATGCGGGCTCGCTCATCGAGCGCGACGAGGAGGGCCGGCTGCACAACACCTCGGTGCTGCTGCGCCCGGACGGCTCCGTCGCGGCGACGTACCGCAAGATCCATCTGTTCGGCTTCAGCGAGGGCGAACCGGCGCTGCTGGTCGCCGGCGTCTCGCCGGTGACCGTCGACACCGACCTCGGCCGGCTCGGGCTCGCCACGTGCTACGACCTGCGCTTCCCGGAGCTGTTCCGGGCGCTCGTCGACGCCGGCGCCGAGTGCGTCGTCATCCCCGCGGCCTGGCCCGCCTCGCGGGTCGAGCACTGGTCCGTCCTCGCCAGGGCCCGGGCCATCGAGAACCAGTACGTCGTGGTCGCCGTCAACGCCACGGGCGAGCAGGGGACCGACCGCATGGCCGGTGGCTCAGCCGTCATCGACGCGCGTGGCACCGTCGTGACGGCAGCCGGTGCCGAGCCCACGGTGCTCACCGCCGAGGTCGACCTGGCGGACGTCCGCGTGTGGCGCGAGCAGTTCCCGGCGCTCGCCGACCGCCGCCTGTAGGGCGCACCCGCATGCGACGGCTCTGGCCCTGGGTGGCCGGGGCGATCGGGCTGGTCCTGGTGGTGACGCTGGCCATCTCGTGGCCGCACGTCCAGCGCTTCACGACCGGCCTGCCACCGGAGCAGTTCCACGAGGAGCTCGACCCGGCGCTGCTTCAGGACTACCCGGCCGTGCTCGGCATCGCGCACAACGCCGGCAACCGGCTCGACACGGTGCAGCTGGCGCTGGCCCACGGCGCCGACGTCATCGAGGTCGACGTCATCTCGGTGCGCGGGCAGATCGTCGCGGGTCGGGACCAACCCTGGCCGTGGCTGGGCGAGCATCTGTTCCGCGGTCCGACGCTGGAGTCGGTCTGGGAGCACGCGGCGGCCGCGCAGGTCCTCAAGCTCGACCTCAAGCAGACCGACCGCGCGTTCCTCGACGACCTCGTCGCCTTCCTCGCCCCGCGCGCCTCCTCCCGCGAGGTCATGATCTCGACGAGGAACGAGGGGGCCTTGCTGTACCTCCACCAGCGGCTGCCGGCGGTGACGATGCTCTACTCCATCGGCTTCCCTGAGGGCTTCCAGCACCTGCGCGCCGACGCGGTGCTGCAACACGCGATCGGCGGCGCGACGGTGTTCCAGGGGTTGGTGAGCTCCGACCTCGTGACGTGGATGCACGAACGGCACCTGCTCGTGCTCGCGTGGACGGTCAACGACGTGCACCGGCTCAACGAGCTGGTCGCCCTGCACGTCGACGGCGTCACGACCGCGAACCTGGCAATCCTCCAGGCGCTGTCGTGACCCCGCTCAGCTGACGACGAGCAGGCGCTTGGTGCTGGTGCCGGTCGGGAGGCCGTGGGCGCTCACGCGGACCCTGAAGTAGCCGCGTCCCACCGTCGCGGTCCACGACAGCGACCAGCGACCCTTGGTCGACGTGACGTGGACCGTGTGGACGGTCACCCAGCGGCCGTGGGCCCAGTGCTGCAGCCGGACCACCGACCCCTTGCCGGGACGGGAGATGCCGCTGAAGCGAACAGCCAGGCCGGCCGTCACGTGCGTGTGGTTGAGGCGAAGCGAGGACGTCGCGTGCGCGACGAGCGGGAGCGAGTGTGACGCCGCGGCCATGAGCGCGGTGCTGCCCTCGGCGACGGCGTAGACGCTGGTACGCGTCTTGGGGCGGTAGGTCAGGGTGAAGGTGCCGTCGACCTTGGTCGTGGCCGTGAGGCCGGGCACCGTCGTGTACGTGCTCGCCCCGCGCGGGCGTACCCGCAGGATCACGGTCGCGCCGGAAAGGGGGAGGCCGGTCGTGGCGTCCGTGACCGTCCCCTTGAGCGTCGCCGGTGAGCCGTAGGCGACCGAGCGCGCGGCAGTGGTCGTCACGACCGTGGTGCCACGAAGGGTCGTGGTCGCGTCCGGTCCGCTGCCCCACACGCTCGCGGCGCTGACCGAGAAGGTGTACGTCGTGTGCGGCACCAGTCCGGTGACCGTGACGGGGAACGTCAGGCCGCCCGCCCCGAGCGTTCTCGTCACGACCGGTCCGCTCGGTGGCGTGGCGGTGACGGTGTAGCTGGTCAGAGGGGCGGGCGAGGACGGCGCGGTCCACGTCAGCGCGGCGGAGGTCGTCGATCCAGTCGCGGTCAGGCCGGTGGGACGCCCGGGTGCCGAGGTGTCGAGGCTCGCGCTTCGCGGCGTGCCGTCCCCGGCCGCGCTGTGCGGCACGACGGTGACGGTGTACACCGAGCCCGGGGCCACCGAGAAGTGGGCCGAGGTGCCCGTCACGGTCTGCGTGTCACCGCCGGGGATGAGCGTGACGTCGTAGGAGGTCACCGGCGCGTAGGCGAGCGCAGCCGGGGGGTTCCAGTCGGCGGTCAGCGTCGAGCCGCCACCACCCAGGGTGAGCCCCTGGACGGGACCGGATGCGCACGGGCCGCCGTCGGTGTCGTCGATGTTCGACCAGGCGGTGCGGAACCCGGTGACGGTGTTGGCGCTGGCGTCGATGGTGGCGGTGAGGTCCTCGTCCGCGGCGACTCCGGTGTCCCAGACGTCCAGTGCGGTCCCGGGGGTCGGCGTCGAGTCGGCCGCCGCGTCGCGGGTGAACAGGTTGCACGTGAGCGTCGTACGGCCGGGGTTGTAGCCAGGTGCGTCGGCGACGTACAGGCCGAAGTCGGTGTCCGTGCCGTCGACGACGTTGCGGACGAACGTCACGTTCTCCGCGCCGTAGAGCAGCACCCCGGTGGCGTTCCAGTCGGTGTTGCCGTCCCAGTCGTTGCCCTCGATGGTGTTGGCGGTGACGTAGGCCCGTGCCCCGCGGCTGATCTGCAGCGAGTTGCTCGCGGTGATCAGGTCGAGGTCGCTGGAGGCCACGTAGGAGTTCGTGAGCTTGAGGGAGACGTTGCCGTTGGCCCGGATGCCCGTCTTCTGGAACCCGGTGACCTGGACGTCGTCGACGTCGACCTGCATGCGGTTGGCGCCGCCGAGGTTGGTGATGTCGACGGAGTTGCCGCTCTGGCAGCCGCTGCCGGAGCCGTACCGCACGTTCGCGACTGTCGAATGCGTGAAGGAGCCGGCAGCGTCGTTGAACTGGATGCCGAAGAGGGAGGAGCTGCATCCCGCGGCGAAGTCGCCCACCAGGTGCACGTCCGTGACGTTCATCGTCTGGTCGGCCGTGGCGTGGTCGTTGGTGAGGATGGGGCCGGTGAACGACCCGCTGCTCGGGTCGACGGCGGTGATGGTGTGCCCGGCGCCGTCGAGGGTCCAGCCGTCGTGCAACGTCAGCGTCTGGTTCGTGGTGCAGTCGGCCTTCAGGGTCAGCGTCTGGGTCGCGTTGTTGATGGTGACCGGGCAGCTGCCGAGCCCCTCCTCGAGGTCGTAGGTCGCCGCGGCGCTCGTCGTGACCACGGTGATGTCGTCGACCCAGCCCTCCCGGCCGGCCCAGGCCGGCGTACTGGTGTCTCCGATGACGAACTGGATGTCGCCGTAGGTCGGGTTGACGACGGCGTCGCCCAGCAGCGCAGTCCAGTCGCCCCACGTCTTGTACGTCCACAGGGGCGTCGTGACGCCGCCCACGACCACGGGCCGCGTCAGTCGCCACGTGGCGGTGCCGTTGATGGTGTCGTTGGTGCCCCAGGCGCCGCCCGGGACGCTCGGCTCGTAGACGAGGGTGGCGTTGCCCGTCGCACCGGGGACACCGGGCTGGTCGCCGTCGGCGATGCCGTCCTTGTTCGCGTCGATCGCGCTGCTGTGGATCGGGATGTTCAGGTACGGCGAGTACGTGCCGTCGCTGGCGTAGCTGGCGTAGGTCAGCTGTGAGAAGTCGGTGAGCGGGGTCCCGAGCAGCGGTGTGCCGTCGACCTTGGTGAGGTGCAGGAACTGCTTGTCGCCGATGGCGTGGCTGGCCAGGTGGTACGACCCGGTGCCCAGCGGCGGGGCCCCCGGTCCCTGGACGAACGCGCCGGTGCCGCCGTTCGCGCTCTCGACGGCCCACCCGCTCGAACCGTCGGCGGAAACGTCGCCGCCGGTGACGACGTACACCGGCGGGTCCGCGTGTGCCGTGGTCGCGGTCGCGACCTGGACGAGACCGGCGGCGACCGCGACGGCGGCGATGGTCGACCAACTGCGTACGCGCCTCACGAGCGACGTCCCCCTTCGTCGGGCGGCCCACGGCGGGCCTTCGACTCCATCGGCACGGACGTGCTGACGCTTCAGTCAGTTGGTGACGTGTCCTGCGTCACGTCGAGCCGAGTGGTCGGACAGATCGGGCGCTGGAGCGCACGCCTCGCCGTGCGTCGCCTGCCAGGATGGCCAGGTGATGCACGGTCGGCACCCCCGGGTCCGGGCACCCGAGCTCGTGGGTCGTGGCGGGTGGGTCAACACCGGCGGCAAGGCGCTTCGCCTGGCCGACCTGCGCGGGAAGGTCGTGCTGCTCGACTTCTGGACCTTCTGCTGCATCAACTGCCTGCACGTCATCGAGGAGCTGCGGGCGGTCGAGGAGGAGTTCGCGGACGTCCTGGTCGTCGTCGGGGTGCACTCGCCGAAGTTCGTCCACGAGAGCGACCACAACGCGGTGGTGGCGGCGGTCGAGCGATACGACGTACGCCATCCCGTCCTCGACGACCCCGACCTGGTGACGTGGAACGCCTATGCGGTGCGGGCGTGGCCGACGCTGGCGGTCGTCGACCCGGAGGGCTACGTCGTGGCGCAGATGTCGGGCGAGGGCCACGGCCACGGGCTCGCCGCGCTGGTGGCCGAGCTGGTCGCCGAGCACGAGGCGAAGGGCACGTTGCACCGCGGGTCCGGGCCGTACGTCGCGCCCCAGCCGCAACCCTCCACGCTTCGCTTCCCCGCCAAGGTGGTCCGCCTCGCTGACGGACGGCTGCTGGTGGCCGACGCCGGCCACCACTGCCTGGCCGAGCTCGAGGCCGACGGCGAGACGCTCGTACGCCGGATCGGGTCCGGCGAGCCTGGCTTGCTCGACGGACCCGCGGAGCAGGCGTGCTTCCACGAGCCCAACGGGCTGTGCCTGCTCCCGCCCGAGATGGCCGAGCGGTTGGGCTACGACGTCGTCGTCGCGGACACGGTCAACCACGCGCTTCGCGGCGTGCGTCTCTCCGACGGCGCCGTGTCGAACGTGGCGGGCACGGGGGCGCAGTGGATGCAGGCCGACGCGTCCGCGGGACCTGCCCGCGCCGTGCCGCTCTCCTCGCCGTGGGACGTCGTGTGGTGGCCCGAGATCGGCGCCGTCGTCGTCGCGATGGCCGGGATCCACCAGCTGTGGGTCTTCGACCCCGTCTCGGGAACGGTCGAGGTGCTCGCCGGGACAACGAACGAGGGGCTGCGTGACGGGCCACCGCTGGAGTCCTGGCTCGCGCAGCCGAGCGGGCTGGCGGTCGACGGCGAGCGGCTGTGGTTCGCCGACGCCGAGACGTCCGCGTTGCGGTCGGTCGCGAACGGCGCGGTGGCGACGTACGTCGGTGCCGGGCTGTTCGACTTCGGACTGGTGGACGGTGCCGCCGACGAGGCAATGTTCCAGCACCCGCTCGGAGTCACGATGCTGCCTGATGGCAGCGTCGCCGTCCTGGACACGTACAACGGCGCGGTCCGCCGCTTCGACCCTTGGTCGCGAACGGTCACGACCCTCGCGATGGGGCTGCGCGAGCCGTCCGGGGCGGTGATGGAGCCGGACGGCAGCCTGCTCGTCGTGGAGTCGGCGGCGCATCGGTTGACCCGGCTCGCGCTGCCGTCGTCGGCTCTGCGGGTGGACGCGGCTCGGCACCGTACGTCGCGCCCGCCGCTCGACGTCAGCGCTGGACCGTTCACCCTCGAGGTCGTCTTCGAGCCGCCGGGAGGGCAGAAGCTGGACGAGCGGTACGGGCCGGCGACCCGGCTCCTGGTCTCCTCATCACCACCGGACCTGCTCGTGAGCGGCACGGGCAGTGGCGAGGCGCTGGTCCGGGCGTTGGTGCTCGGGAACGAGGTCGGGGAGGGCGTCCTGCACGTGGCGGCGTTCGCCGCCTCCTGCGACGAGGTCGGCGAGGTCGAGTTCCCGGCCTGTCACGTCCACCAGCAGGACTGGGGCATCCCGCTGCGGGTCACCCCAGATGGTGCCCGCACCCTGACCCTCTACCTCCGCGGCTGACCCCACGCCCCGGGCCCCGTCCATCCACCCCTGTCATGCAATGAACGCGGCGTAGTTGCACACCGAGCGCAACCCACGGCGCGTCCAAGGCTTCATCGGGTCCGGACGGCTCCAACCCCTTTCGAATGAACGCGACGTTGCGCCCGACCTATTGGACGAATGCCGCGTTCATCCGGATAGCAGGGGCCGTCCCGTCAGGCGAGGGCGGCGTCGAGGGTGATCGTCGTGCCGGTGAGCGCCTTGCTGACGGGGCAGTTGGCCTTGGCGTCCTCGGCGGCGGCGACGAAGTCCGCCGCGGACAGCCCCGGTACGTCGCCCCGGACGGTCAGGACGATCCCGGTGATGCCCTGGCCTGGCTGGAAGGTGACGTCCGCCCGGGTGTCGAGCGCCTGCGGAGGCGTACCGGCCTTGGCCAGGCCGCTGGAGAGCGCCATCGAGAAGCACGAGGCGTGCGCGGCGGCGACCAACTCCTCGGGTGAGGTCTTGTCGGCGCCGTCCTGCGAGCGGGCGGCCCACGTGACGTCGAAGGTCGCCAGGCCGGACGTGCTCAGCGCGACGGTTCCGCCACCCTCGAGGAGCGAGCCTTCCCAGTGGGCGTTGGCGGTGCGGACGGTTGCCATGAGGTACTCCCTGACGTGTGGCGAGACGGAAGGACTGCCGTACGTCTTCCAGCCTGCCGCACCAGCAAGCGCCTCGCGCGGGCAGGTGACGCCGCCGCCGTTACCGTACCCGCGCGTCTGCCGGCCGCCCTGCCGCGCGGATCCTCGCTGCAGAAGTCCCATTTGTCCCATCCCGACTGCTGGCGGAACCGGACAAATGGGACTTCTGCAGAAAGAACCTCTGCAGAAGTCCCAAATGTCCGGTGGGATCGGTCGCCGAAAAGGGACGAAAGGGACTTCTGCAGAAGAGGCGGCTACGGGCTGCCGTCAGAGCGCGGCTACGGGCTGCCGTCAGAGCGCGGGTACGGGCTGCCGCTGCTGCGGGGGGCGGCGACGCCGTGCGGGTGGCGACGCCGTGCGGGTGGCGACGCCTTGGGGGGGCCGAGCGGGTGGCGACGCCTCGGGGGCGGGACGCCGTGCGGGCGGCGACGCCGTGGGGGGGCCGAGCGGGTGGCGACCCTTGGGGGCGGGACGCCGAGCGGGTGGCGACGTTCTGGGGGGCGCGCAGGTGCTCAGGCGACCCAGACGGTCTTGGCGTTGCAGAACTCGCGGATCCCGAGGGCGGCCAGCTCGCGGCCGTACCCGGAGCGCTTGATCCCGCCGAAGGGCAGCTCGGGGTAGGAGGTCGTCATCCCGTTGATGAAGACCGCGCCGGCCTCCAGCTCGGTGATGAACCGAGCCTGCTCGGCGGGGTCGTTGGTCCAGGCGTTGGACCCCAGACCGAAGGTCGTCGCGTTCGCGACCTCGAGCGCCTCGTCCAGCGAGGACACCTTGATCAGCGTCGCGACCGGGCCGAAGAGCTCCTCCAGCCAGACCCGCATCGCCGGGGTGACGTCACCGAGGACGGTCGGGGCGTAGTACCAGCCGGCCGTACCGACCCGCTGTCCGCCACAGAGCACCGAGGCGCCGTGCGCGACCGCGTCGGCGACGAACTCCTCGAGGTCGGTGACGCCGCTCTCGGTCGCCAGCGGACCCACCTGGGTCTTCTCGTCCATCGGGTCGCCGACGACGAGCGCGGCCATCCGCGCGACGAAGCGCTCCGCGAACGCGTCGTAGACCTCGGCGTGCACGATGAAGCGCTTGGCGGCGATGCAGGACTGCCCGTTGTTCTGCACGCGGGCCGTGACCGCGACCTCGGCGGCGCGGTCGAGGTCGGCCGACGGCATGACGACGTACGGGTCGGAGCCCCCGAGCTCGAGGACCGTGTGCTTGATCTCGTCGCCGGCGATGGCGCCGACCGACTGCCCGGCCGGCTCCGAGCCGGTCAGCGTCGCGGCCTTGACGCGCGGGTCGCGCAACACCTTCTCGACGTCACGCGCGCCGATGAGCAGCGTCTGGAAGCAGCCGTCGGGGAAGCCGGCCCGGCGGAACAGCTCCTCGAGGTACACCGCGGTCTGCGGCACGTTCGAAGCGTGCTTGAGCAGCCCCACGTTGCCCGCCATGAGCGCCGGCGCCGCGAAGCGGATGACCTGCCACATCGGGAAGTTCCACGGCATCACCGCGAGCACCGGGCCGATCGGCTGCCAGTGCGTGTACGCCCGCGAGGCGCTGACCTTGCTCGGGTCCTCCAGCGGCTCGTCGGCCAGGAACGCCTCGGCGTGCTCGGCGTAGAAGCGCATCCCCTTGGCGCACTTCGAGGCCTCGCCCTTGGCGGCGGCGAACGTCTTGCCCATCTCGAGGGTCATCACCGCGGCGATCGAGGCGTTGTCCTCGTCGAGCAGGTCCGCGGCGCGGCGCATGAGGGCGGCGCGCTCCGCGAAGCTCGTACGCCGCCAGTCGCGGAACGCGGCGTCCGCCCGGGCCAGGGCAGCCTCGACCTGCTCGGGGGTGTGGGCGTCGAAGACCTTGACGGTCTCGCCGGTGGCGGGGTTCACGGTAGCGATGGCCATGGACCCAGTGTCCCCCGAGGCTCGGGTGCCTCGCCAGCAACGAGGTGTGAACCCGGACACCCCCATGGCTGACGAGGTGTCA
This sequence comes from Actinomycetes bacterium, assembly GCA_035506535.1. Taxonomy (NCBI): domain Bacteria; kingdom Bacillati; phylum Actinomycetota; class Actinomycetes; species Actinomycetes bacterium. The sequence goes on from DATJPE010000074.1 coordinate 40,837, forward strand.
GCCGCCAGCGGGCCGCCGATGCCTGGCGCGCACGACACGGGTGCGCCAGAGTCGCCGTTGGCCGTGCCGGCCCGCTCCCCGCGTGCCAGGGTTCCCCCGAGGCCGCCGCAAGAGGGGAGGGACGAGGTTGGACACCGTGGCCGTACGCCCGTCCGAGCGCTCGGAGTCCGCCGCCATGGCCGACCTGCTCAGGCGCCAGGTCGAGCGGTGGAGCAGAGGGCCGAGCGCCTGGGCGTCGAAGGAGTTCGTTGCGGACACCTTCGACATGCCGGGCATGGACCCGGCGAACGACTACTGGAGCGTGGACCTCGAGGGTCGTCTGGTGGGCGGGATCGCGGTCGTCGCCGTCCCGCCGTACTCCGAGGTCATGGGCTACTCCATGGTCGACCCCGACCTGACGGCCGGCGACGCGGCCGAGGTGCACGCGGCCCTGGTGGACCGGGCCGACCTGGTGGCCCGCCGGTACGCGGCGCGGGCCGAACCCGGGGTGGAACCACGACTCGTGCTGACCGTCGCCGAGGCGAACCCGTTGCGTGCCTACCTGGCCGCCAACGGGTTCGGCTACCTGCGCTCCTACTGGGGGATGCGCCGCGACGTGACGCCGAACGAGGAGATCCCCCCGCTGCCGGACGGGTTCCGCGCGCGCCCGGTGGACCCCGACGCCGACCTCGACGCGGTGGCCAGCGTCGTCACCGCCTTCGAGGACCATCACGGCGACCAGGTGTTCTCGGCCGAGCAGATGCGCCACTTCATGGCCGGCCCGGGTGCCCGCCCCGACCTCAGCCGCATCGCCGAGGACGCTGAGGGCCCCTGCTCGATGACGCTGTGCAGCATCGACTCCGACGGCGGGCGGGTCGACATCGTGGCCACGCTGCGCCGGGCGCGCGGCCGGGGACTGGCGACGGCGTTGCTGCGCACGTCCTTCGGCCTGCTGGCCCGCGCCGGGTGCGAGGTCGTAAGGCTCACGGTGGACGCCGACAACCCGACGGGAGCGCTAGGGGTCTACCAGCGCGCCGGGATGACCCAGGAGAGCGAGAACCAGCTCTGGGCGCGACCGCTGTCACGCGCCTGACGCGCTGTCAGGCGTTTCGCAAACCTGCCTTGTCCGGACGCCTGACAGCCGAGCGCGGCCGATGGGTCAGAAGGCGTCCTCGGGCAGGTCCATGACGTCGTTGTCGGTCTCCTCGGCGAGCTGGCGCTGTACCGCCAGCAGCGGGAGCACCTGGCGGGCGAACCACCGCGCGGCCGCGACCTTGCCCTCGTAGAAGGCGCCCTCGCGCCCGCTCGCCCCGTGGTCGAGCGCGGCGAGGGCGACCTCCGCCTGGCGCAGCAGCAGCCAGGAGCACACCAGGTCACCGAGGGCGAACAGCAGTCGCGTCGTGTTGAGGCCGACCTTGTAGACGTTGCGCACGTCGACCTGGGCGGAGGCGTACTGCCCGACCATCGCCCCCACGATCCCCTGGACGTCCTCGACGGCGCTCCCGAGCAGGTCGCGCTCGCGGGCCAGGTGCCCGTTGCCGGCCTCGCCCTTGGCGAACTCCGCGACGTCGGTGAGCAGCCGGGTCAGCGCGCGGCCCTGGTCCTTCACGATCTTGCGGAAGAACAGGTCCTGCCCCTGGATGGCCGTCGTCCCCTCGTAGAGGGTGTCGATCTTCGCGTCGCGCACGTACTGCTCGAGCGGGTAGTCCTGCAGGTAGCCGCTGCCGCCGAAGCACTGCAGCGCCTCCTGCCCGATCAGGCCGTACGACTTCTCGCTGCCGTAGCCCTTCACGATCGGCAGCAGCAGGTCGTTCAGGGCCTCGTCGGCGGACACGTCTCGCCCCTCGGCCGACCCCAGCGCCACGTCGTCCTGGATCGAGGCCGTGTACAGCACGAGCGCGCGCATGCCCTCGGCGTAGGCCTTCTGCGTGATGAGCGATCGGCGTACGTCCGCGTGGTGGGTGATCGTCACCCGCGGCGCCGTCTTGTCCGCCGCCTGGGTGAGGTCCGCGCCCTGCACTCGGGTCTTGGCGTAGTCGAGGGCGTTGAGATAGGCGGTCGACAGCGTCGCGATCGCCTTGGTGCCCACCATCATGCGCGCGGACTCGATGATCTTGAACATCTGCGCGATGCCCTCGTGGACGTCGCCCACGAGCCAGCCCTTGGCCGGGATCGTCTCGCCGAAGCGCAGTTCGCACGTGCTCGAGGCCTTCAGGCCCATCTTGTGCTCGACGTTGGTCGCGAACACACCGTTGCGCTCGCCGAGCTCGCCGGTCTCCCAGTCCACGAGGAACTTCGGTACCACGAACAGCGACAGACCCTTGGTGCCCGGGCCGCCGACGCCCGGCACGCCGTACGGGCGGGCCAGCACCAGGTGGATGATGTTCTCCTCGAGGTCGTGCTCGCCGCTGGTGATGAAGCGCTTGACGCCCTCGATGTGCCACGACCCGTCCGGCTGGGGCAGCGCACGAGCCGTCCCGGCGCCGACGTCGGAGCCGGCGTCCGGCTCGGTGAGCACCATGGTCGAGCCCCAGCGCTTGCTCGCCCACGTCTTGGCCCAACCCTGCTGCTCCTCGGTGCCCAGCCGGTAGAGCACGTGCGCGAAGGCGGTGCCGGTCGAGTACATGTGCACCGCGGGGTTCGAGCCGAGGATCATCTCGGCGACCGCCCAGCGCAGGGACGGCGGCGTCGGCTGGCCGTCGAGCTCAGCGGGCAGGTCGAGGGTCTGCCAGCCGCCGTCACGGTAGGCCTCGTAGGAGCGGCGGAAGCCGTCGGGGATGTGCACGGAGTGCGTCGCCGGGTCGAAGACCGGCGGCGTCCGGTCGGACTCCAAGAGGGAGTCGGCGAGCTCGTGGGTGGACAGCCGCTCGATCTCGGTGAGGATGCTGCGTGCGGTGTCCTCGTCGAGGTCGGCGTACGGCCCCTGGCCCAGCACGGACTGACGGCCGAGCACCTCGAACAGGGTGAACTCGATGTCGCGCAGGTTCGCCTTGTAGTGCCCCATCGCGGTCGTGCTCCTTGTCGTGCGTGGGCAGGCCCATCCCTACCCGCCGGTAACATCATGGTGCTACCGGCCAGTAACTTCCGCAAGACCCCGCGCCTCCAAAGTTGTTAGGCGTTCGCGGGTTGATGGCCCGACAAACGCCTAACACCTTCCTCAGACCCGGCATCACCGGTGGCGGCGCAGCTCCTGCTTGCTCGGCGGGGTCAGCGGGCTGGTCAGCGCGGTGAGGACGAGGACCATCGAGAACAGCAGGAACGTCACGACGTGCACGGCGGTGCACCACAGGCAGATGGCCCGTACGGCGAAGGCCTCCACACACACCAGGTAGACCACGGACGCCATCCCGACCGAGGCGAGGCCGAGCCGGGCCCACCGCAGCCGGGTGTCCTGCGAAGCCCAGGCCCGCGGCAGCAGCATTGGGATCATCACCGCGAAGAAGACCAGACCGAAAACCGCCACCGGGATCCCGAGCACGGACGACCACTGGCTGGTGGTCACCTTCAGGCAGTTCACGACTCCCTTGTCGCTGCACGCGAGGCTGCCGTTGCCCGAGTAGTGCTCGAAGGTGAGGTAGACCGACAGGACCAGCCCGAGCGCGGCCAGTCCGACGCTCGTCCACGCCGCCCAGGGCGGCGCCTGCTCGACGACGGGCTGGTCGACCTCCTCCGTCCGCGTCGCAGTGCGGCTTCGCCGGTCACTGGACACTGGACAGCGCCTTCGCCGCCGCCTGGACCCCGGACGCCGAGCACACCGTCGAGGGCTGGTCGTTCGTGATCGAGCAGATCTGCGCGGTGAGCTGGTTCGCCGTGCCGAGCACCGCCTTGGCGACCGGGCTGGACGGGTCCTTCAGCGCGTCGGCGATCTGCTGCCATGTCTTGCCGTGCACGGCGTTCAGCGCCGTCGTGGTGCCACTGGTGCTCTGGTACCACCGTCCGCCCACGTCGATGAAGGGATAGGAGCCGCCGCCGATCGAGCTGAAGAGCGCGTTGTCCGCAGCCGGGAGCTCCTGGAGCACGGCGCCGTTTCGGTCCTGCAGCTCCGTGCCGTCGAAGACCAGGTACTTGCTGGTGTACGACGCGTTGCGGAAGCTCAGCGTGTTCATGTTGGGGTAGACGTCGGTGGGCGAGGACTTCATGAGGTCCAGCCCGGTGAAGGTGCCGAAGCGGGACAGCGCCACCACCATGCCCCAGCGTTCGAAGGCGCAGTAGGGGCAGTACTCCGCGCCGGCGTACAGCACCCGCGGCTTGCCCTTGCTGGTCAGCGCCGCGCCGGTGAGCTTCTTCGTTGTGTCGGTCGTCGTGGTCCCGACGCCGACGCTGTCGAGAGCGCTGGCCGGCACCGTGGTCAGCGGGGTCACCACCGAGGCGGGCGCGGCCCCGAAGGAGGTGGTCACGGGCGCGGCGCGGTTGACCGCCACGAGAACGATCAGACCGATGGCGGCCAGCAGGGCGAGCGGGATCCCGATCGCGTACGTCACCCGGCGGCGTCGCTCGGCGCGCAGCTGCGCGGCGCGCTGCGCCTCGACCCGCCGCCGGGTCTGCTCTCTGCGGGTCTCCTTTGTCGACCTGCCGCTCGCCACGCCACTCCTCACGTCATCCCTGGCCCGCCGCCGGACCCTCCCGTAGCACCAACGGCTCGTAGGGTGCCTGAGTTCTGCCCTGCTCGGAGATTCTTGGCGACTTCTCAGCAGGAACTCCCGCGGCGAGCCCTTCCGGCGGGGCCGTCGCGGGAACAGGCGGTGCGAGCGGCAACCGTACCGTGAACACCGTCTCGCCCGGCCGGCTGCGCACCTCGACGGCACCGCCGTGGGCCTCGACGACCGCGGCCACGATGGCCAGTCCGAGGCCGGTGCTGCCGGCGGCGCGCGAGCGCGAGCCGTCCCCGCGGGCGAAGCGCTCGAAGACGTCGGGCAGCAGGGCGGGCGGGATCCCCGGGCCGTCGTCGCTGACCGTCAGCACCGCCTGGCCGGCCTCGGGCAGCAGGCCCACCCGGACCCGGGTGCCGGGCGGGGTGTGGGTGCGGGCGTTCGCCAGCAGGTTGGCCGCCACCTGGTGCAGGCGCGCGGCGTCCCCGGGGACCGTCATCGGCTCCTCCGGCAGGTCGAGCTCCCAGTGGTGGTCCGGCCCGGCCGCGTGCGCGTCGCTGACCGCGTCGACCAGCAGGGCCGAGAGGTCCACCGGCACCTGGTCGACCGGACGGCCGGCGTCGAGGCGGGCCAGGAGCAGCAGGTCCTCGACGAGCCCGGTCATCCGTACGCTCTCCGACTCGACCCGTTCGAGGGCGTGGCCGACGTCCTCGGGCAGCTCGGCCCGGCGGGGTCGGGTCAGCTCGGCGTAGCCGCGGATCGCCGCCAGCGGGGTCCGCAGCTCGTGGCTGGCGTCGGCCACGAAGTGGCGTACCCGCATCTCGCTCGCTTGCCGGGCGGCCAGGGCCGCGGCCACGTGGTCGAGCATGCGGTTCAGCGCCGCGCCGACCTGGCCGACCTCGGTCCGCGGGTCGGTGTCCTCGGCCGGGACCCTGACCCGCAGGGCGACCTCACCTCGGTCCAGCGGCAGCTCGGCGACCCGGCTGGCGGTCGCTGCCACCCGCCGCAGCGGGCGCAGGGCCAGGCGCACGATGAGGATCCCGAGCAGGGCGGCGAGCACCAAGCCGAGCACGCCGACCGCGGTGACCACGGCGGCGAGCTGGTAGACGGTCGTCTGGACGTCGCTGAGCGGCAGGCCGGTGACCAGAACGTCGCCGTCCGGCATTCGGACGGCGACCACGCGGTAGTCCCCCAGCGTCCCGCCGAGGTCAACCGTGTGCACCCGGCCGTCGACTGGGATGCCGAGCAGGGCCTCGGTCGCCGACGACTCGACGGTACGCGCCGGGTCCCCCACCGCCGTGACCACGCCGGAGTCGGCGACCGCGCCGTCGACGATGCGGACACCCAGGGTCCCGACCGCCTGACCGGGAGCGTCGAGGAAGACCGGGCGTGCGCCGTCGTCGCCGTCCGGGTCCGGCCCGCCTCCGCCGGAGCCGCCGCGCCCGCACGCCGCCGGGTTGCCGTAACAGTTGTTGGACCGGTTCGCGGCGGAGAGCACCTGCTGGTCGAGGCGGTGCATGAGGAAGCGGTCGAGGGAGACCACGCTGACGACGCCGATGACCACGCTGACGACGGCGAGCAGCGCGAGCAGCCCGGCGATCAGCCGGGTGCGCAGGCTCCAGCCGCTGAAGGGGCGCCGGATCGTCCGGGGGGTCATTCCGCCGGCTTGAGGACGTACCCCGCCCCGCGCATGGTGTGGATCATCGGCGCGCGGCCGGCGTCCACCTTCTTGCGCAGGTAGGAGATGTAGAGCTCGACGACGTTGGCCTGACCGCCGAAGTCGTAGTTCCAGACCCGGTCGAGGATCTGGGCCTTGGACAGCACCCGCCGCGGGTTGCGCATGAGATAGCGCAGCAGCTCGTACTCGGTGGCGGTCAGCTGGATCGGGTCGCCGCCCCGGGTGACCTCGTGGCTGTCCTCGTCGAGGACCAGGTCGCCCACCGTCAGGCGGGAATCGGCCTGCTGCACCAAGACGTGGGTGCGCCGCATGAGGTTGCGCAGCCGGGCGACGAGCTCCTCCAGGCTGAACGGCTTGGTCACGTAGTCGTCGCCCCCGGCGGTGAGGCCGGCGATCCGGTCCTCGGTGGCGTCCATGGCCGTGAGGAACAGCACGGGTACGTCGGTCGCGTCGGCTCGCAGCCGGTGCATGACCTCCAGCCCGCTGAGGTCGGGGAGCATGATGTCGAGGACGACGGCGTCTGGACGGAACTCCCGCGCGGTACGGATGGCGCTCATCCCGTCCCCGGCGGTCCGCACGTCCCATCCCTCGTAGCGCAGCGCCAGCGAGAGCAGGTCGGTGAGCGTCGGTTCGTCGTCGACCACGAGGACCCGAGGAGGCGTGCCGTCGGGCCGCCGCAGCTCGGTGGCCGGGCGGGTCTGGGCGTCGGTCGTCGTCATGCCCCTCATGGTCGAGCGCTCTCCTGAGCCGATGCCAGGCATTCCCTGTGAGTTCCCTGTGAGCTGCCGCTCGAGTTCCCTGTGAGCTGCCGCTCGCCAGGCCCGCGCTCACCGTCCCCCCGCCCCGACGGTCACCGTCCGGACGCGTGTGTTCAACGCGCCGATCTTCTGCAGAAGTCCCATTTGTCCCATTCGGACACCCCGGATAGGGGAACAAATGGGACTTCTGCCGTACGTCGTCCCTGCACAAGTCCCATTTGTCCGGGTCCTGCCGCGCTTGAAAAGGGACAAAAGGGACTTCTGCAGGGTAGGTGGGCGGGTCGAAGGGGGTGTGTGCCGGGAGGGGCGAAGAGCGGGGGGAGCGGGGGAGAGCGGGAGGGCGGAGAGCGAGGGGAGGACGGAGAGCGTGGGGAGGACGGAGAGCGTGGGGAGGACGGAGAGCCGGAGGAGGGGGACGGGGTGCCACAGCACTCACAGGGGTCACACAGGTTGAACACGAAAGTTGCTCAGAAACGTGGGCCATCGTCGTCGGCATGGCATTCGACCCGTTCGACCCCCAGTCCCCGTCCTCTCGTGCCGCGGCCCGTGACGCTGACGTGCGTCGGAGCAAGGCCGTGATGACCGGAGTGGCCGGTGTGGCGGTCGTCGGGGTCCTCGGCTTCAGCGTCCTGGCCCACAACGCGACGGTCGCGGCCCGCGCCGGGACCTCCGGGTCCTCAGAGACCTCCGGCACCTCGACCACCTCCGACGACGGGACGGGCTCTGACGACTCCTCGACCGTCTCGCAGTCGACCGGCTCCGACGACTCGCAGTCGACCGGCTCCGACGACTCCTCGACCAAGACCAGCGCGACCACCAAGACCAGCTCGACCAAGAAGACCAGCTCGACCAAGAAGACCAGCACCACCAAGCACTCGAGCAGCACCAGCGGGTCGAGCAGCACGAGTGGTACGAGCAACAGCGTCTCTGTCGGAAGCAGCAACTCCAACAGCGGCCACGCCACCACGAGGGGGTCGTAGCCATGACCGACCGACTGCCCGCGACCGAGTGGGACGTCTGGGGCACCACGGCCCGGGTCGTGGTCTCGGACCCCGCAGCCCTGGGGCCGGCGCGCACCCTGGTCGAGGAGCTGCTGGGGCAGGTGGACCTCGCCGCGAGCCGGTTCCGCGCGGACTCGGAGGTCACCCGGCTGGCCGGCTCCCAGGGCCGGCCGACCGAGGTCAGCCCGCTGCTGGCCGAGCTGCTCGAGGTGGCCCTCGACGCGGCCCGGCGTACCGACGGCGACGTCGACCCGACCGTGGGCGCCGCGCTGCGCGACCTGGGCTACGACCGCGACTTCGCCGCCCTTCCCCTGGTGGCGAAGGTTCGCGTGGTCGCGCGGCCGGCGCCGGGCTGGCAGCGCGTACGTCTCGACGGGACGACCGTCACGGTGCCGGTCGGCACCCTCATCGACCTCGGCGCGACCGCGAAGGCGTGGACCGCTGACCGCGCCGCGCAGCTGGTTCGCGCCGAGCTGGGCTGCGGGGTGCTGGTGTCCCTCGGCGGGGACATCGCCACCTCCGGTCCGGCACCCGAGGGCGGGTGGCGGGTCCGGGTCCAGGACCGCCTCGTCGACCCCGGAGCGACGATCACGCTGCCGGCGGGCGCCGCGGTGGCGACCTCGAGCACGGTACGCCGTACCTGGGTCCAGGCGGACCGGTCCCGCCACCACGTCCTCGACCCCCGGACCGGCTCCCCGGCGCCCGCCGTCTGGCGCTCGGCCACCGTCGCCGCCTGGACCTGCGTCGAGGCGAACACCCTGACCACCGCCGCCCTCGTGCGCGGCGGCCGGGCCGAGGCGCTGCTGCGCGCGGCCGGCGTACCCGCCCGCCTGGTGACCTCCGGCGGACATGTCGTGACCCTCGGCGGATGGCCCGCCGAGGCCGAAGTGGAGGCAGCGTCATGAGCGCGTCCCTGTGGTACCTCGCTCGCGGCACCGGGGTGGTGACGCTGCTGCTGTTCACCCTCACCCTGGTCCTCGGTGTCACCGCCCGCTCGCGGCGACCCTTCCTCGGGCTGCGCCGGTTCGGGGTCGCCTCGGTGCACCGCGGCGTGAGCCTGTTCGCCCTCGTGCTGCTCGGCCTGCACGTCGTGACGCTGCTCGCCGACCCGTACGCACAACTGCACCTGGTGAACATCGTCCTTCCGTTCACCTCCAGCTACCGGCCACTGTGGGTCGGGCTCGGCGCCCTCTCGCTCGACGCCATGCTGGCGCTGGTCATCACCAGCCTGCTGCGCGAACGGATCGGGCACGCGGCCTGGCGCACCGTGCACTGGGTGGCGTACGCCGCATGGCCGGCCGCGTTCCTGCACTCCCTCGGCAGCGGTACCGACAGCGCGACGCTGTGGATGCGCGTCGTCGCGGCCACCTGCGCGGTCACCGTGATCGCGGCGGTCGCCTGGCGCTACACCTTCACCCCCGCCGAGACGACGACCGGTCGTCCTGTCCTGGAGCCGGCCCGATGAGCCTCACCGTCGACGCGCCGTCGGCCCTGGACACGGCGCCGCGGCTGCTGGCCGCCCCCTCGCCCGACCTTGCCACGCACCGCGCTACCTTCGGCGAGCTGCCGTGGCAGGGCAGGCGTCGGCTGGTCAGCGAGGTCGAGGCCTCCGGGCTGCTCGGCCGTGGTGGAGCCGGCTTCCCGGCCTGGCGCAAGATGGTGGCCTCCGCCGCGGGCGGCGACGCGGTCGTCATCGCCAACGCCGCGGAGGGCGAGCCCGCCAGCGCCAAGGACGCCACGCTGCTGTCGGTGTCCCCGCACCTCGTCCTCGACGGGCTGCAGCTGGCTGCGGAGGCGGTCGGGGCCAAGGAGGCGCACCTGTACGTCCGTCCGGGCCGCGGTGAGCACGCCGCGAGAACCGCCCTCGCCGAGCGCCGTGGCCGCGACCGGGTCGAGGTCACCGTGACCCGCGCGTCGGGGCACTTCCTCGACGGCGAGGAGACCGCGGTGATCTCCGCGCTCGAGGGGCGGGTCGCCCTGCCCCGCGACAAGCGCATCCCCGCACCAGTCTCCGGGATGCGCGGTCGGCCGACGCTGCTGCACAACGTCGAGACGCTGGCGCACGTCGCGCTGATCGCGCGGGGCGGTTCGGCCTGGTTCCGCACCGCCGGGACCGCGGAGGAACCCGGCACCTTCCTGGCCACGGTGTCCGGCGACGTCGCGTCGCCCGGTGTCGTGGAGGCCGGGTACGGCGTACCGCTCGCCGACCTGTTCGCCGCGGTGGGCGGGCCGAGCGCGGACCTGCAGGCCGTCCTCATCGGTGGTTATCACGGCGCCTGGGTACCCCTCGCCGACGCCGACGACGCAGCGCGAATCGCGGTGTCCCGCGCCGGGCTCGCGCCCTACGGCGCGACGCCGGGCGCAGGCGTCGTCGTGGCCCTGCGCTCCGGCGCCTGCGCTCTCGCCGCGACCTCGAAGGTGCTCACCTACCTGGCGGGGCAGAGCGCCCGGCAATGCGGGCCGTGCCTCAACGGCCTGCCGGCCCTGGCCGAGAACTTCGCCGCTCTCGCGGGCGGACGGGCCCCGCGCAACTGTGCGCAACGCGTCGAGCGGCTCAGCGAGCTGGTCGAGCGTCGTGGTGCCTGCCACCACCCGGACGGGACGGCTCGGCTGGCCCGCAGCGCCCTGCGCGCCTTCGAGGAGGACGTGCGAGCCCATCTGTCCGGGCGCTGCGCGGCGACCGGCCTGATGATCGTGGGCCGGCCATGAGCGCGGAGAAGCGGCTGCACGTCGACTGGACCTCCTGCGAGGGCGCGGGGCTCTGCCACGAGCTGCTGCCGGAGCTGATGGAGGAGGACCCGTGGGGCTACCCCATGCCCCGTCGGGACCGTACGGCTCCGGGCGGGCGTGACGTGCTGGTCCCCGGGTCGCTGGTCGGCCACGCCCAGCGGGCCGTACGGACCTGCCCCCGCCTCGCGCTCAGCCTGCAGCGCGTCTGACACGTCGGCGCGTCACTCGTCCCTCGGCCACGTCCCGAAGGCCCCCCAGCCTCGGTCGGGGAAGCCGGCGGCCGTCGCGACCTGAGCGGAGGCGATGTTGTCGGGGTCGTGCAGGTACGTCGGGATCGCGCCGCGCGCCAGCACCGCCCGCGCCGCCTGGGCGACCAGGCGGCGCGCCAGCCCGCGCCCGCGCGCCTCGGGTTCGGTGCCCACGGCGATCTCCCAGCCGGCGTCGTCGTGGCGTTTCAGTCCGACGCCCGCGAGGTAACGTCCGTCGTCGTCCAGCACGACCAGGGCCTGGCCGCCGAACGGCCTGAGCCAGTCGGGCAGCGCCGGATCGGCCACGTCGAGCCACTCACCGACGTCTGCCAGCGGCGCGGGCTCGGTGCTCCATCGGTACACGGCCTGGTACACCTGCAGGTCGGGCCGCCCCATCGCGGCGGGCAGGCGCTCGAAGAGCGCCTCGACGTCCGCGGCGGGGGCGTTCGCCTCCCCGAGCCGCGCGTAGGCCTGCGGAGCCACGCCGAGCACCCCCGCGCCGTCGGCCCGCACCACACCGGTCACCGGGTGCACCTCGCCGTCCCAGCCGGGCACGGCGTTGCGCGGGTTGGCGACCACCTCCACGCCCGCGCCCGTGGGCGGCCATGCCCCGGCCCAGCTGCGCAGGTGCTCGGCAAGTCGGGCCGGGGCGTCGTCCACCCGGGAAGCGTCTCAGACCGTGATCACGCCGCGGGACTCACTCCACGGACACGAAGTTGATCTGGTCGGCGTCCTTGGCGATCTCCTCCTCCATGCGCTCGTGGGACAGCGTGGAGGCGATGGCCCAGTAGTAGATGATCAGGCTGAAGACGATCACCACGATGAGGTCCCACCACTCGGGCAGCACGTTGTGCGCGCCGGTGCCGTACCGGCCGAGCGCCCCGATGATCACGCACCCGATGATCCAGGGACCGATCCACACCGCCGGCCGCAGCATGCGCAAGGCGTTGGTGTGCTCCTTGGCGGAGCCGATCCCGAAGATGAGCAGGCCGACGAGCAGAGCCACGGCCAGCTTCCACGTGTACTCGTAGCCGCCCCAGTAGATGATCAGGTTGGCCGAGCAGAAGGCCACGGGCATGAGGAACTTCCCGGCCGGCATCTGGTACGGCCGCGCGCGGCCGGTGTCCCGCATCCGTAGCGAGGCCAGCGAGACCGGCGCGAACGCGTACATGATGGCCGTGGCGCCCGTGACCACGCCGACCAGGCGGTTCCAGCTGGGGAACGGGCCGAAGCACAGCCACCCGACCACCGCGGCCACGAGGATCGAGGTGACCGGCACGCCCTTGGCGTTCGTGCTCGCGAGCTTGGACGGCATCTCGCGTTCCTCACCGAGGGCGTAGGAGATGCGGGCCGTCGTGCCGACATACACGATGCCGGTGCCCGCTGGGGAGATCACCGCGTCGATGACGAGGATGGTCGCCAGCCAGGTGGCACCCACGGCGAGGGCGAGGGTGTACCAGGCGCCGTAGTCGGAGGGGTTGGTGCCGAGCGGGGAGTGCCAGCTCTTCGAGACGTTCTTGGGATCGACTGCACCGATGAACGTGACCTGCAGCAGCAGGTAGAGCAGGGCGCCGATCGACATCGCGACGATGATGGCCTTGGACAGGTCCTTCTTCGGGTTGCGGGCCTCGCCGCCGAGCTGTACCGCCTGCTCGAAGCCCTGCAGGGCGAACACCACGCCGGCGGGGAGTGCCGCGAAAACCCCGTGGATGCCGAACGGCATGAAGCCGCCCCCGGACGTGAAGTTGCTCGTGTGGAAGGACAGCGAGGACACGACGATGATCGCGAGCAGCGGGACCGCGGTCTTCCAGAGGACGATGATCGCGTTGCTCTCGGACATGAACTTGGCGCCGGCGAGGTTCATCGCGGTGAACAGGATGAGCGCCAGAGTGGCCACGAACAGGCCGCGGCTGTTGAGCAAGCCGGCGCGGGAACCGCTCTCGTGCAGCATCGAGAAGTGCTCGTTGACTACCTTGATGCTGTTGACGTAGGCGATCGCCGCGAGGATCTCGATGGGCGCGATCGCGACCGCCTGCAGCCAGGAGGCCCAGCCGGCGGTGAAGCCGGCAAGCGGGCCGTGCGAGTAGTACGGGAAGCGGCCGGTTCCACCGGCGACCGGGTAGGCCGCGCCGAGCTCGGCGTAGACCAGGGCGAGCACGGTCAGCATCGCCGCCGCCAGGACCCAGGAGATGATCGAGGCGGGGCCCGCCGTCTCGGCGGCGTTCAGCGCACCGAGCAGCCACCCCGACCCGATGATCGAGCCGAGCGAGACGAACATGAGGCCGTAGAAGCCGACCGATCGCTTCAGGTGGCCTGGCTGGTGGAGCGGGGCTTCCTCGTACGGGTCGATCATCTGGCTCATCCGGACCTCCCGCCAGTCGGCAGCAAAGAACCGGGGTGAGGGCGGCGTGTCACGGCCGGACCTCGACCTCGAAGGCGTGGGATAGCGTGCCATGGACTCGCTCGCCGTGAGGCCGATTCAGTATCGAAGACACCTGTATTGGTCTGTCGCGCGCTGGGTCGTCTCCACCGTGGTGCTCTTCGGCGCCTACGCCCTGGCCCCCTTGCAGAAGAGCGAGCACGACGCCAACGACTACGTCGCCTTCGCGGTCGCCCTGGCGTGCATCGGCGTCGTCACGACGTGGCAGATCGTGGCCGTCTCCAGGTCGCCGTTCCCGCGGCTGCGCGCCTTCGAGGCCATCGCGGTCAGCGCCCCCCTGCTCGTGCTCGTCTTCGCCGCCACCTATGTCTCGATGTCGAACGGAACGGCGGGCAGCTTCACCTCGTCGATGACCAAGATCGACGCCATCTACTTCACGGTGACCGTGCTGGCCACGGTCGGGTTCGGCGACATCACGGCGGTGTCAGAGACCGCCCGGATCGTGGTCACGATCCAGATGATCGTCGACATCGTCTTCATCGGAGTGGTGGTGCGCGCGCTGGTCATGGTGACCCAGCGACGGGTCGCCAGCCTGTCGAAGGCGGATGCCGAGGACTTCCCTCCCGCGCCGTCGAAGACTTGACCGGTCGGCGTCAGCTCGGCAGGACGTTGATGACCCGGGCCAGCACTACGGCGAGCACCGACAGCGAGATGAGCGACTGCAGCGTCATCAGGCCCTTCGCGCGGATCGTCATCGGCACCGCATCCGTCGGGCTGAACGCGACGACGTTGGTGTAGGACAGGTAGAGGTGGTCGGCGAAGTGCGGCTGCCATCCCGGTCGGGCCAACCCCTCGGCCTCGTGCTGGGGGAACATGAAGTCCGGGTAGGGGGGCGGCTGGCGCATCCGTCCTTGCGGTCCGCCGGCGTCGATCTGCCAGTAGAAGAGCCCGAAGGTCACGACGTTGGTGAGGATCACCAGCAGCGCCGCGGTCAGCAGCCGGTCGACCCCGGGGGGCGCCGTGCCGACCTTCGAGCCCGAGAGCACGACGTAGACCAGCCTCGCGGCCGCTCCCGTGTTCGCCACGAGGAGCACGCCGAACAGGGCAAGCACGACCGGTCGAGCACCCCGCGGGACCGGTCCCGGTCGGGCTGCGATGGCCAGCAGAGCGACGAAGACCACCCCCTCGATGACCGGGACGACCGACGGTGGCCCGACGCGCAGCCGCGACGGGACGAACACCTGCGGCACGATGACGAGGAAGAGCGCCGTCAACGGCCAGACGTAGCTCTCGGGGACGTGCTTGTTCTCCTCGGACACGAGAGCAGAGTCTGCCCGGCTGCGCGCGGTGGCTGGGGCGCTTTCGGAGGGCTCTGGCTACCCTGACCCACGATGGAGCACCCCGGCTCGACTCTCGTGAAGGGCCGCCTGGTGCTGCCCTCGGGCGTCGCCGAGGGGTGGGTGCGCACGACTGGGCCCAGCATCGTCGGCGTCGGCGCCGACGTCGGTCCGGCCGGTGGCGAGTCGCCGCCCGGCGCCGATGTCGTCGAGACCGACGGGTACGTCCTGCCGGGGCTGGTCGACACCCACTGCCACGGCGCCCTCGGGTCGGCGTACGCGGACGGGCCGGAGGCGCTCGCCCGCGCGGCGGAGCACCACCACCGGTGCGGGACGACCTCCTTGTTCGCCAGCACGGTGTCGGAGCGGGCCGCAGACCTCGCCTCGCAGGTCGCCCACCTCGCCGGGGCGAGCGCCCGTGGCGTCGTGGACGGCGTCCACCTCGAGGGGCCGTACCTCTCCGCGCGCCGTTGCGGGGCGCACCGTCCGGACGTCCTGCGGGACCCGGACCTCGCGGAGGTGGCGGACCTGCTGGACCGAGCGAGCGGGACCCTGCGGTCGATGACGCTGGCGCCGGAGCTGCCGGGGGCGCTGGCGCTCGTCCGGATGCTGCGCGACCGCGACGTGACCGTGGCGGTCGGCCACACGGCTGCCTCGACCTCGCAGACGCGAGCGGCGATCGAGGCGGGGGCGCGGGTCGCGACCCACCTGTTCAACGGCATGGAGCCGATCCATCACCGCGCGGGCGGGCCGGTCGTGGCGCTGCTCGACGACCCCCGGGTCAGGTGCGAGCTGATCGCCGACGGTGAGCACCTCGACGCCGACGTGGTGCGCTGGGTCTGGCACAGCGTGGGCACCGAACGGGTGATGCTCGTCAGCGACGCCTCACCGGCGGTCGGCATGCCCGACGGGGAGCTCGCGTGGCGCGGCTCCACGGTGTACGTCGCTTCGGGCCGGGTCCGCACGGCGTCGGGTGCCCTCGCCGGCAGCGCCGTGACGCTGCTGGACGCCGTGCGCTGGGTCGTCGGGACCGGCGTACCGCTCGTGGACGCGGTTGCTGCGGCCTCCCGCGTCCCTGCCGCGTGCTACGGCCTCGCAGACCGCGGGTCGCTCGCCGTCGGCATGCGCGCCGACCTGGTGCTGACCGACGACGACCTCCGGGTCCGACGCGTCATGCGGGCCGGCGAGTGGCTCGACGGACCGCCGACCATCGGCGGGCCTGCTCTGGTGCCAGCGCTGCCAGCGCCGGCTGATCGAACCCGCCGCCGGGACTCCCGCTAGCTAGCCAGCCCTAGGCCCCGCACGCACCCGCGCTCCCCGGGCGACTCTTCTGCTGCAGCCCCCCCGGGGGTTGATCTTCTGCAGAAGTCCCTTTTGTCCCGGTCCGGCGGCCACGGAATCTGCACATATGGGACTTCTGCAGAAGATGGCGGGCGGACGGGCGGGTCAGATCCAGCGCTGTGTGGATCAGCGCCGGCGGCTGGGGTCAGAGCCAGCGCTTGTGCTTGAAGATCGTGTACAGCACGAGGGCGGCCACGATCATGATCGTCGACGAGATGACGAACCCCGTACGGTCGCCGAAGCCGGGATAAGGGATGTTCTGGCCGAAGAAGCCGGTGACCGCGGTCGGGACGGCGACGATGGCCACCCAGGCAGTGATCTTGCGCATGTCGTCGTTCTGCTGGACCGAGACCTCGGCCAGCCGCTCGGCGGCCACGGTCGTCTGGGTGTGCAGCCGCGTCTGGTAGTACTCGATGACCCCGTGCAGGAACTCCTTCTGACCGTCGGCGGTCCCCTTGACCCGCTCGAACTGGTCGGCGAGGTCGGCCACGAGCGGGCGGGCGCTGGCGGGGACCGCCTGCGTCGAGACGTTGCAGAGCCGGCCGTAGACCTCACGGCTCATCGTGCCCATCGTGCGGACCGCCAGCAGCTCGTACCAGACACGGAAGAGCTCGTCGAGGAACTTCTCGGGGTCGTCGCTGACCTCCTCGAGGGTGACCCGCTTCTCCAGTACGCCGGACTCGCGTGCCAGGCCCGCCACGAAGTCCGCCTGCCGGCGGGCGAGCGCGGAGACGATGGTGTGCGAGAGCTCGAACGGCGAGGACGGGTGCAGCGTCCCGCGCTCGAGCCAGCGCAGGGCCGCCTTCGTCTCGACGAGGGCCACCTCCGGCGCGACGGCCGGGTTGAGCGGACCGTGCACCGTCACCAGGTAGTTCGGTCCGATGAACTGGTCGAGCTCGATGTAGTGGACGTGGCCGCCCCGGCCGAGCTCGGGCACGTGCAGGACGACGAAGACGTGGTCGGCGTACACGTGCACCTTGGGCACGTGGTTGCGTTCGACGCAGTCCGACACCGCACGCCGGTGGAACCCGAACACCTCCGAGAGCACCTGACTCCCGTGCTCGTCGCAGCTCGGGATGTCCACCCACACCATGGCGTCGGGTCGTGCCAGCAGGTCCTTCAGCTCGGAGGGGTCACGGCGCTCCACCACCTCGGGGGTGATCAGGTGTACGTCCATCGGCACCTCTCAGACCCCGTACGGCTCCTGGTCGCCATGGTGCCTCCGGGTCCCGCGCCGGACCAGTGAAACGACCGGATCGCCCGTCCGTCGGGTGGGTCCTCAGCGGCCGGTCCCGGTTGGTCCCGAACTGGAAGCGGTAACGATCCCGGAACGCTCGGGGTCGTAGCGTGCGGCGTGTGAACGCGGGCCCCGTCGGTGAGCTCGCCCTGCAGCCGACGGCCGCGGGGCGGCGCTCCTGGCCGGCAGCTCCCGCTGCGGCCGATGGGCTGGCGGCGCTGGTGGTGCTGCTGGCTGCCGCCGTGATCCCGCTCGACGCGTGGGCCCGGCAGAACGTACTGGTGAACGCCGTTCAGCTGATGGCTGGCGTGCCGATGGCTGCCGTGGGCCTCATCGTGGCCCGGCGCCAGCCGGCCAACCCGATCGGGTGGCTTCTGCTGGTGATCCCGGTGGGCGTCTTGCTCAGCCTCGACGCCGGTCCCTATGAGCGTTTGGTCTACCGCATGGGTCATCGGCTGCCGCTGGGCCCGGCGGCGGTGCTGATGGGGAACACCGCCTGGGTGGTGCTGACCATCGCGCTGCCACCGGTCCTGATGCTGTTCCCCGACGGCGTGCTGCCCTCACGGCGCTGGCGGTGGGTGCTCTGGTCGTACCTGATCGCGGCCACCGGGCTGTTCCTGCTCGCCTATGCCGCCATGGTGACGGCCATCCTCACCCAGGGCGTGCACCTCGACGTGAGCGGTGGCCTGGCCGGGTTCGACCATCCCGCCGGCTCCACGGCCTGGGTCTCGAAGGTCATGGCGCTGTTCCCGGTCCTGCTCGTGTTCTGGCTGGTGTTCGCCGCGCGTCTGGTGCTGAGCTGGCGGGGGGCAACGGGAGACCGGCGGCAGCAGCTGAAGTGGCTGCTTGCCGGGTCGGTGACGGCGGTGGCCGGATTCGTGCTGAGCAACACGGTCCCCGCGCTGGACCCCGTCGCGGTCGCGGTCGGCGTCGGGGTGGTGCTTCCGGTGTGCCTCGGGGTGGCGATCCTGAAGTACCGGCTGTACGACATCGACCGGATCATCTCTCGCACCCTGGCGTACGCGATCGTCACCGGTGTGCTGGTCGGGGTCTATGCGGGACTGGTGCTGTTGGCCACCCAGGTGCTGTCGTTCCACACACCCGTGGCGGTCTCCCTCTCCACGTTGGCCGCGGCGGCGTTGTTCAACCCGCTGCGGCGGCGGGTCCAGGTCGTCGTGGACCGGCGGTTCAACCGGGCCCGCTACGACGCCCACCGGATGGTCGCCGCGTTCGCCGTACGGCTGAACGACGCCGCGGACCTGGACTCGGTTCGCGACGACCTGATCGCTGTCGTGCACCAGGCGCTGGAGCCGGCCTACGTCACGATGGTGGACCGCGCGGGCCCGTGGTGAACTCGCTTCTTCCCCGTCTCCGAAGACGACGCCTCCCTGCACATCATCCCGGCTGCGGCCGAGTCGGCCTCAGGGTTCGACGATGTTGAAGCCGTGGTCGCCGGGCTGCAGCACACCGAGGACCTGCTGCAACCCGGCGGCGTCTCCGTCGAGAGTCAGGCCGGCGGCGAAGGCGGCGCCGGGGTCACCCGCGGCCAACGCGGCCAGCGCTCGCCGGGGAACGACGAGAGTGAGGTCGACATCACCGGCCCCGTCCCGGACATAGGTGAACACCCCGTTGCGAAGCGTGGTGCGGTACGTCAGACCGTGGTCGGGGAACACCCAGCGGGCGGACAGGTCGAGGTGCCACGCCGCGGGTCCGTTCACCTGGATGGCGACGGCATCGAAGAAGATCTCGGGAGGGAGCTGGCCGAGCAGCTCTGACGGGGCGCCGATCGGAGTGCCGAAGTTGCCGGTACGCAACTCCGCCGCGCCGGACAGATAGGCGTTGCGCCACGTACCGTTCTCGCTCCCGAAGCCCAGTTGCTCGAGGACGTCGGCCAGCAGCTCCCGGCCGGCTCGGTGGTTCGGTTCGGCGAACACCACATGGTCGAGGACCTGGGCGGCCCACCGCAGGTCGCCCTCCTCGAGGCAGGCACGAGCCTTGTCGACGACGGCGTCGGCACCGCCCATGAAGGCCACATACCTCGTAGCGGCCTCCTGCGGCGGGTGCTGCCACAGCCGGGCCGGGTTCCCGTCGTACCAGCCCATGTAGCGCTGGTAGATGGCCTTGACGTTGTGGCTGACCGAGCCGTAGTAGCCGTGGGTGTGCCATGCGCGTTCGAGAACCGGTGGAAGCTCGAACTGCTCGGCGATCTCCGCGCCCGTGAAGCCCTGGTTGATCATCCGCATCGTCTGGTCGTGGAGGTACGCGTAAAGGTCGCGCTGCAGGCCGAGGAACTCGAGCACCCGTTCGTTGCCCCATGTCGGCCAGTGATGGGAGGCGAACACGACGTCGGCCCGGGCACCGAACAGCTCGATGGCCTCGGTCAGGTAGAGCGCCCAGGCATGCGGGTCGCGCACCACGGCACCCCGGAGAGTCACGATGTTGTGCAGGGTGTGGGTGGCGTTCTCGGCCATGCAGAGCGCCTGGCGGCCGGGGAAGAAGAAGTGCATCTCGGCCGGCGCCTCGGTTCCCGGAGCGAGCTGGAAGACCATGCGCACCCCGTCGACGGTCAGCTCCTGCCCGGTGGCGGTGACCTCGACCGTCGGCGCGATGAGGCTCACGGTGCCCGTCGAGGTGGTCTGGCCAAGCCCGGCGCCGACGCTGCCGCGCGGGCCGCGGGGCAGCAGCGCTCCGTACATGTACGCGGCGCGCCGGGTCATCGCGATCCCCGCGTAGACGTTCTCCGCGATCGCTGGCTCCAGGAAGCCCTCCGGCGCGATGACCGGAACGCCCGCATCCACCTCCTCCTGGCTGATCACCCCCTTCACTCCGCCCCAGTGGTCGACGTGGGTGTGGGTGTAGATGACCCCGGTCACGGGGCGCTCCCCGCGGTGCGCCCGGTACAGGCCGAGGGCGGCCGCAGCGGTCTCCGTCGAGATCAGCGGGTCGATCACGATCACTCCCGCATCGCCCTCCACGAACGTCACGTTGGACAGGTCGAGGCCGCGGACCTGGTAGATGCCCTCGGTCACCTCGAACAGCCCTTGCCGGGCGTTCAGCGCCGACTGCCGCCACAGGCTCGGGTGCACCGTGTCCGGTACGTCGCCGGACAGGAAGGCGTACGAATCGCCGTCCCACACGACGTCACCGGCGGCGTTGCGCACCACTCCCGGCTCGAGCGCGGCGACGAAACCGCGCTGAGCGTCGGCGAGGTCCCGCTCGTCGTCGAAGGGGAACAGCGGGTCGTGCGGCATCGGACCCTCCTCATGTCTGCGACCTCGGCCGACCCGAGTCTGCTCCTGGGCTGCGCCCGGCGCGCAGGCACCCGAGGACGTTGGCCATCGCCGGCGATCATGGGCTCGTCGCGGGGGCCCTGCCCCTCGTGCGTGGAGCGGGTGACGGGAATCGAACCCGCACTGTCAGCTTGGGAAGCTGATGTTCTGCCATTGAACTACACCCGCGCCGTACCCTCCCGGGCCCGGACCGCCCAAGGATAGCCCGGCCGGTCGGTGGGCGGGGGCGTCGGCTTCGTCCCCGGTAGGGTCCCCGCATGCTGCTGTCCGACCGGGACATCCGGGCCGAGCTCGACTCCGGCCGGGTCCGGCTGGAGCCCTACGACCCGGCGATGGTCCAGCCGTCGAGCATCGACGTACGTCTGGACCGCTTCTTCCGCGTCTTCGAGAACCACCGCTACCCGCACATCGACCCCGCGATCGAGCAGGCGGAGCTCACCAGGCTCGTGGAGCCGGACGGCGAGGAGCCGTTCATCCTGCACCCGGGCGAGTTCGTCCTCGGGAGCACCTACGAGGTCGTCTCGCTCCCCGACGACATCGCCTCCCGCCTCGAGGGGAAGGCGCTGGCGGTCTGGACCCCGATCCCGACCCCGAGCGGGTGGCGGTCGATGCGCGACCTCGCAGTGGGGGACGAGGTCTTCGACGAGAAGGGGCGCCCCTGCCGGGTCGTGGCGGCCACGCCGGTCATGCACGGACACCCCTGCCGCCGGATGGTTTTCTCCGACCACAGCTCGATCGTCGCCGACGCGTCCCACCTGTGGCTGACCCGGACCCAGGCCGAGCGGCGTTCGGGGTTGCGTGGCAGCGTCCGTACCACCGACGAGATCGCGGCCAGCCTGCGCACAGGCTCGGAGTACAACCACCACGTGGCGTTGGCCGGCGCCGTCGAAACACCCCACGTCGAGCTCCCCATCGACCCGTACGTCCTCGGGGTCTGGCTCGGCGACGGCACGTCCACCAAGGCCGAGATCACGGTCGGCGAGGGCGATGAGCACACGCTCGGCGAGGTCGAGCGGGCCGGGTACCAGGTGTGGCGGGCATCCGGCCCCCGAGCCTTCCGCATCGGTGGGTTGAGCCGAGGTGGGTCGGGTCGGACCCGCAGCCGTACGGGACAGTTCACGCCGGATGCATCGCTCAGCAGCTGCCTGCGCGGCATGGGGTTGATGGGCGACAAGCACGTGCCAGGGGAGTATCTGTTCGCCTCTGCGAAGCAGCGCTTGTCGCTCCTGCAGGGGCTGATGGACTCCGACGGGTACGTCGACGAGTTTGGCCGCTGTGAGTTCGTTAGCACGCGAGAGGTCCTGAGCGACGCGGTACGCCACCTCGCGGCCAGCCTCGGGCTGCGACCGGTGACCCGCAAGAAGCGGGCCCTGCTCAACGGAGTCGACTGCGGCCCGGCGTACCAAGTCACGTTCACCCCGCGGCTGCCCGTCTTCCGGCTCCCCCGCAAACTGGCTCGGCTGAAGACGGACGAGCGCGCCCACCGGTCGCGAGCCATCGTTGCGGTCGAGCCCGGTCCGAGCGTCCCGGTCCGCTGCATCGAGGTGACGTCGGAGTCCGGCCTCTTCCTAGCAGGAGAGTCATTCGTCCCGACCCACAACAGCTCGCTCGGCAGGCTCGGGCTGCTGACGCACTCGACGGCGGGCTTCATCGACCCGGGGTTCAGCGGGCACGTGACCCTGGAGCTGAGCAACGTCGCGACCCTTCCCATCAAGCTCTGGCCCGGCATGAAGATCGGGCAGCTGTGCCTGTTCCGGCTGAGCTCGCCGGCCGAGCACCCGTACGGCTCATCGGTGTACGGGTCGCGCTACCAGGGCCAGCGCGGCCCCACTCCGAGCCGCTCGTTCCAGAACTTCCATCGCAGCGACGTCTGAGCCGCGCCGCGCCGCGTCACGGGTCGCGGCCGTTCGGCGGGGATAATCGGAGGACAGGTCTTCGATCCCCGGAGGACTCTCGGCATGACGATTGCTCCCACGGCTCTACGCCGCGCGGGAGACCAGCCGACCGACACGCGTCCCGAGCGCTCGGCCGACGCGCGGGCCTTCCGGCCGGACATCGAGGGTCTGCGTGCCGTCGCCGTCGTGGCGGTGCTGCTCTACCACGCCGGTCTCCCGTGGTTTCGCGGCGGCTTCGTCGGGGTCGACGTCTTCTTCGTGATCTCCGGGTTCCTCATCACCAGCCTGCTCGTCGAGGAGCTGGAGGGGACCGGGCGCCTGTCGATCCCGGGGTTCTACGCGCGGCGGATCAAGCGGCTGCTGCCGGCCACGATGGTCGTGCTGCTCAGCGTCACGGTCCTCGCGTGGCTCATCTTCTCGCCGCTACGCCAGACGTCGACTGCCGGCGACGTCGCCGCCTCGGCGCTGTACGTGTCCAACTGGCACTTCGCCCACCAGGCCGTCGACTACCTCTCCCAGGGGCAGGACCCGAGCCCGGTGCTCCACTTCTGGTCCCTCGCCGTGGAGGAGCAGTTCTACCTCGTCTGGCCGCTGCTCCTGCTGCTGACCGGGCTGGCCGTTCGACGCTACCGGCGACTGCTCAGGCCGACCCTCCTGGGCGCGATCGCGGCGCTGTCCCTGACCTCCTTCGTCTACTGCGTCCACCTCACCCACGCCGAGCCGGGGGCGGCGTACTTCAGCAGCCTCGACCGTGCCTGGGAGCTCGGCGTCGGTGCCGCGCTCGGGATCCTCGGGGCCCGGTTGCGGCGGGTTCCGTCGGTGGTGGCCCTGCCGCTGGCCTGGGCTGGCCTGGCCGTCATCGGGGTCGCGGTGCTGACCCTCAGCGACGCGACCCCTTTTCCCGGCACGGCCGCGCTCTTGCCGGTCCTCGGGGCTGCCGCGGTGATCGGTGCCGGGCTCGCCGCGGGGGACCTCGGGCCGGTACGCCTGCTCGGCACCCGCCCGATGCGCCACGTCGGCCGGCTGTCGTACTCCTGGTACCTCTGGCACTGGCCCCTGCTGGTCTTCGCCGGCGCCGTCTGGGGTCACCTCGACCCGGCGGCCGCCGTGCTCGTGCTCGCGGTGTCCTACGTCCCGACGGTGCTGACCAACCGCCTCGTGGAGGACCCCTTCCGACGCTCCCGCGCCCTCCTCCGTCACCCGAGAAGGGCGTTCGCGCTGGCCGGCGTGACCATGAGCAGCGTCCTGGCCGCGTCCGTGCTGCTCGCCGCGATGGTCCCCACCGTCCCCACCCTGTCGGCGGCCGACGCACGTGGTGCGGCCGCGCTCCCGCCGATCGACGCGTCGCCGCACCCCGCGAGCGTGGCTCTGGCGGCGGTGCCCCCCACGACCCCGGCCCAGCTCACCAAGCCCCGAGCCTTCACGCCGACCCCGCAGCAGGCCCGCGGCGACCTGCCGCGGATCTACGCCGACGGTTGCCAGCGCTCGGTCGCGAGCACCTCGACCGCGGGGTGCGTGTACGGCGACCCGCACGGCGGCGTCACCGTCGGGTTGCTCGGTGACTCCCACGCTGCGCAGTGGTTCCCGCCGCTCGAGCAGGTGGCGCTGCAGCGACACTGGCGGCTCGTCGTCATGACGAAGTCGGCCTGCACCCCCGCCTCGGTCCTCGTCTTCAACCGGTCCTTGCTCAAGCGTCCCTACACCGAGTGCTCGACCTGGCGGCGAGCCGCCCTGGCTCGCCTGGCGGCCGAGCACGTACGGCTGGTCGTGCTGACCGGCTCGTTCACCAACCCGGTCGTCCAGTCGGGGCACACCCTCGGTCCCGCGGCGAGTCTGACTGCGACCACGTCCGGCCTCGAGGCCACCCTGCGCGCGCTCACCGGAGCCGGCTCGAAGGTCCTCGTGCTGCGCGACACGCCCCGCTCCGCCGTCGACGTACCCGACTGTGTCTCCTCGGCCGGGCGCAGCCTGGCCCCGTGCGCGACGGCGCAGGCGCGGGCCCTGGTGACCGCGTCGACCGGTGTCGAGCAGCGGGCCAGCGCGGAGGTCCCGGGGGCCACCTACGTCGATCTCGACAGCGCGGTGTGCCCGAGCACGCCGTGCCCGCCGATCATCGGCAACGTCCTGGTCTACCGGGACAGCGAGCACCTCACCCGCACGTACGCGCTGACCCTGACACCCCTGCTGCGCGCCGCGATCGACGAGGCGCTGCGCCGGGTCGGCTGACGCCGTTGCGCCCCGCGCGTTGGGGCGCTCAGCCCAGGATCGTGCCCACCGTACGGTGGTGCTGGCCCGAGGCGCGGGCGTGGCGGATCTCCCACTCGGGGAGCTCGTCGGGGTCCATCGAGGTCGCGTACAGGAACCCCTGGCCGAAGTCGCAGCCCAGGTGCCGCAGCCGTTCCCGTACCTCGTCGTTCTCGATGCCCTCGGCGATGATCTGCAGGCCGAGGTGGTGCGCGAGCTCGATCATCGAGCTCACGATGGCGGCGTCCCTCGTCGAGGTCAGGATGTCGGCGACGAAGGTCTGGTCGATCTTCACCTGCTGGATCGGCAGGCTGCTCAGGTAGGTCAGCGAGGAGTAGCCGGTCCCGAAGTCGTCCAGCGAGAGCCGTACGCCGAGCCCGCGCAGCTCGTCCAGCAGGGACAGTGCCCGATCCGCGTCGCTCAGGACGATGCTCTCGGTGATCTCCAGGGTGAGCAGGTGGGCCGGCAGCCGGTGGCGCTCGAGCGCGGTCGCGACCGTGGTCGGGAGCCGCTGGTCCATCAGGGACCGGGTCGAGATGTTGACCGACACCCCGACGTGCAGCCCGACCTCCTGCCAGCGGGAGCAGGCGCCGACGGCCAGGTCGAGCACCCGTTCGGTCAGCGGGATGATCAGGCCGTTGCGTTCGGCGGCCGAGAGGAACGCGCTGGGCAGCAGGGTTCCCCGCGTCGGGTGGTGCCAGCGCAGCAGCGCCTCGGCGGAGGCCAGCTCACCCGTCAGCAGGTCGAGGACCGGCTCGACCTCGATGGTGACCTCCCCCGTCTGGATCGCCTCCCGGAGCTCACCGATGAGGGAGAGGACGGTCGGGTCGTGGCCGTCGATGTCAGGGCGGTACAACGCCACCGGCTCCGGCCCGTTCTTCGCCACGTACATCGCGATGTCGGCCCGCTTGAGCAAGTCGCCCACGGTCGTCGCGTGCTCGGGGGAGAGAGCGATGCCGATCGAGCCCGACAGATGCAGCCGGTCCTGGTCGACGACGAGCGGCTCGAGCAGGGAGTCCGTGAGCCGCCCGGCGACGCTCGTCCCGTCGTCGTCCAGACGCTCGGCCAGAACCGCGAACTCGTCTCCCCCCAGGCGCGCGACGGTCACCCAGGGACCCGCCGCCTCGCTGAACCGGCGAGCCACCTCGCAGATCAGCTGATCGCCCACCGAGTGCCCCAGCGTGTCGTTGACCGCCTTGAACCCGTTGAGATCGATGATCATCATCGCCAGGCGCTGGTCCCCGGCGGTGGCGCGTGCGACGGCGGACTCGGCCAGGCTCATCAACGCCGCTCGGTTGGGCAGCCCGGTGAGGGTGTCGTGGAGCGCCTCGTGGCGCAGCCGGCCGATGAGCGTCTCGTTGTGCAACGCGACGGACGCGTGGTTGGCCACCGTCTGCAGCAGGGTGACGTCGCTGTCCTCGAAGCCGCGGACCTCCCCCAGCCGGTCGTAGGCAGCCAGCAACCCCGCCGTCTCCCCCTCGACCACGAGCGGCGCGACGACCGCCTCCCTGGCGCCGCGGCTGCGCAGGAACGCCTTCGCCGACTCATCGGCCAGGGTCAGCCGGATGGCCTGGCGCCGTTCGCCGTAGGGAACGGCGAGCCCGAGGGCGACGAGGGCGTCGCTGCTCGAGTCGGCCACGACGGAGTCGCCGTCGAAGCGCCACAGCGCGGGAGCGGGGTTGTCCCCCGACGCGAAGCGGAGGACCTCCGCGCGCTCGGCCCGCAGCAGCTGGCGCGCCTGGCTCAGCACCGCGGGCAGCACGTCGGTGGTCGCCGGTGCCCCGTTGAGCTCATGGCTGAAGCGGAAGAGCCGCTCGAGGCTCGTGTGCCGGTCGGCCAGGAGCGAGTACGCCCGGAAGAAAGCCATGAGCACCGCGCCCGCGACGAGCAGCGGTACGGCCGCCAGCGCTCCCATCCGCAGGGTGAGGACTGCGACCAGGCCGACGGTCGCGCTCGCGGCCGAGATCACCACGCCGGGCAGGGAGCCACGCAGCGCGGACTCGGTGCGCCCGTTGTACCAGCGCACCACCATCGACAGGAGCGCGAGGTCGACGACGATCGCGAGGGTGGCGGCCGCGATAGCGGCGATCCAGGTGCGGGCGCCGTCCTCCACGCTGCCGCCGCCGAGCAGGTCGAACACCGCCAGCGCGACGGCGACGTCGGTGTAGAAGAGGGAGATGTTGAAGATCGCCTTCAGGGCGGTCTGCCGGCGGTAGAGCAGGACGACCAGCGCCGGCCCGACGAGCCGCGCGAGCACGAGCTCCTGCGGCGTCGTGTAGAACAGCCCGATCACCAGGGGGATCTCGCTGATCGAGATGCTCTTCGCCTCGCGCCCGAACTGGATGTGGAACACCCAGGCCTCGGTGGCGGCGAACAGCAGCGTCAGCACGTACCAGGGGATGTGGACGCCCTGGAGGGGCTCCGGCGGGTTGCGGACGACGGCGAAGAGCAGTCCGCTGGCGAGCACGCACAGGCCGGCCGAGAGGACGAGGACGCGCCGGGTCGGGCGGCTGACCGCTGTGGCCGCCGCCGTCCCCTCCTCGGACCGAGTCCTCATCGGATCTTGCATCGGCTCCCCGCCACGGCGTCCTTAGGGCCTGGCGTCACCCGTTCGGCAGACACAGGGACGCGGCGTCGCGCGTGCTGGC
>DATJPE010000075.1 GCA_035506535.1 Actinomycetes bacterium
CATTTGTGCAGTTCTGCGGGGACCATCGGCCGGACAAATGGGACTTCTGCAGAACGACGGGGAGTTGGGATCGGCTTCGACGGAGGAACGCGCTCAGGGCCGGGTCAGGGCCGGTGAACGCGGTCAGGACCGGGGGCGAGCGGCATACGCGGCGCGCAGGACGCTCACGACGTACGCCGGGTCGAACACGACCTGAGCCCAGGTGAAACGCACCACCAGCCACCCGTCGACAGCCAGCGCGGTGTAGCGGCGCACGTCGGCGGCGAGCCCGGTGGGCGTCCGGTGCGTCGCCCCCTCCGTCTCGACGACGATCTTGCGCCGGACGTCGGCGAAGTCGGCCCGCAATCGGACGCCCGCCGCCTCGATGAGGACCTGTGGGACCAGATCGCCGAAGCCGAACAGGATGTGCAGTCCTCGCTGCATGGACTCGAGCGGGGACTCCGAGCGCCGGTCGACGTGCTCGGCGACCTGCCGGGCGGCCGGGGATCCGGGGCCGCGCATCCTGCTCGCCCGCCGTCTGAGGGCCGACCGCGTGGTCAACCCGCGGCGAACCGCGGCGTCGGCCACCACCAGGGCTTCCCGGAAGGGCAGGTACCTGGCGCAGTCCAGGACGGTGCGCGTCGGAGCCGTCACGAAGGCCGTGGACCCGGGCGGAGGGTCGGCCATCCGGCGGACCTCCGACGGTTTGAGGTCGGCCCACCAGATGTGGACGTCGGGTCCGACGCTCGGTCGACAGGCACGGGGCACCGTCAGGTGTCGCTCGTCGGGACGGCGTACCAGCGGCAGGTCGTCGTACTCGGCCGCCGACGTGTGGGACAGCACCGCGTACGCGTACACCCTCGCGAGGCTGCGCCGATGGACCCACCCGGCGGTGGGCCGGTGCAGCAGTTGTGGACGCCTCCGTCGGTTGTCCACACTGCAGAAGTCCCTTTTGTGCAGTTCTGCGAGCCAGGAAATCGGACAAATGGGACTTCTGCAGAAGACCTGGTCGGCGGGGTGCGGCCGTGGCCGGCGGGGTGCGGCCCCGGGGGCCTACGGTGCGGCCCGGCACTCCGCCGGCGCCAACTGACCACCAGGCTGACCGGGGCCAGGCTCCGCCTGCGGGGCGGGCCGCCGGTCCGTACGGTGGGGGCCGTGAGCGGGCGCGACCTGGATGCGGCCGGCATCACCGATGCCGGCCTGCGGGCGGCCTACGAGGAGTGCCGGAGGCTGAACGCCCGGCACGGCAAGACGTACTACCTGGCGACGCTGCTGCTGCCGCGGGAGAAGCGGCCGTACGTCCACGCGCTGTACGGCTTCGCCCGCTACGCCGACGAGATCGTCGACGCCCCCGAGACCGGCCAGGACCCGGCGGCCCGGCTGGACGAGCTGACCAAGGCGTTCCACGAGGCGGTCGGGTCCCCCAGGGTGAACGAGCACCCGGTGCTGCGCGCCGTCGTCGACACCATCCGGCGCTGGGACATCGACGTGTCCCACGTCGAGGACTTCCTGGCGTCCATGGCCATGGACCTCACCGTCGGCGAGTACCAGACCTACGACGACCTGATGGGCTACGTGCACGGCTCGGCCTCGGTCATCGGCGAGCAGATGGTGCCGATCCTCGAGCCGCTCGACGCCGCCCGCGCCGCCCCCTACGCGCGCGACCTCGGCACCGCCTTCCAGCTCGCCAACT
Organism: Actinomycetes bacterium; assembly: GCA_035506535.1. Lineage (NCBI taxonomy): Bacteria > Bacillati > Actinomycetota > Actinomycetes > Actinomycetes bacterium. The sequence goes on from DATJPE010000075.1 coordinate 1,673, forward strand.
TCATCCGCGACGTCGGCGAGGACCTCGACCGCGGCCGCGTCTATCTCCCGCTGGAGGACCTGGCCCGCTTCGGCCTCAATCGGGCCGACCTCGAGCAGCGGGTCGTGGACGAGCGGGTGCGGGACCTGCTGCGGTTCGAGATCGCGCGGGTACGCCGGCTCGCCCTCGCCGCCGATCCCGGCATCGCGCTGCTGCACCCCACCAGCCGGCCGTGCATCGAGGCGGCGCGGGTGCTCTACTGCGGCATCGTCGACGAGGTCGAGCGCATCGACTTCCAGGTCTTCGACCGGCGGGCGTCCGTGCCGCTACGGCGACGGCTGGCCGTCGCCGGCCGGGCGTACGTCCGCGGGCGCGCGGCGCGCCGATCGACGCCCCCAGAACACCCACCACGCCAGCGTCTGCAGGATGAGTGAGAACCCGAAGCCCAGGTCCTCGACCGGTGCCCAGGCGACGCGCAGCCCGGTGATCGTGGCGGCGTCGTAGCGCACGATGCGTGTCCCCGCGAGCACCCCGTTCGTGACCAGTTGTCCGGCGAGGACGATCGCGTAGGACACCCAGAACACGCGACGGCGCACGAGGCGGGTGCGCAGCAGCACGAGGTCCAGAACGAGCGCGAAGCCCACCGCGGTGAGCGACAAGGCGGTGTAGGTCATCGCGGCCGCCCGTCGTCCTCGTCGCCGACCGGCCAGCCCCGGACCTTGCGCACCGCCTCCAGCGTGAGCAGCGCCGCGACCGGTACGACGACGAAGAAGGCGAGCTCCTCCACCGGGACGTGGCCCGGCAACCGGACCCCGAGCACCCGACGCGGGTCGAAGCTCCACTGGCCGTGCGCGATCGCGTAGACGTCCCAGGCATAGAACACGGCCACCACGGGCAGCAGGGTCAGCGCCAGCCGGCGCGGGCGGCGCCACACCCGCACGCCGAGCAGCACCTCCAGCCAGCCGGAGCCGACGAGGACGAGCGCGAGCACCGCGAGGTAGGCCAGATGGCTCACCAGGCGAGCGACTGCGCGCGGCGACGTACCTCCTTGCCGCGGTTCGCGCGCAGCGCCTCGATGGGGGTCCCCGGCAGGGAGTCGTCAGGGGTGAACGCCCAGCGCAGCGCGTCGTCGTCGGAGAACCCGGCGTCGTGGAGCACGGTGAGCAGCCCCGGCAGGCCCTTGAGGACGTGGCCGTCCTGGACGAAGGCGGCGGGCACGGCGAGGACCCCGTCGACCCGGAAGGCGAGCAGCGCCCGGTCGCGGATCGCCTGACGCACCCGGATGACGTCGGTGCCGAGCGCCTCGGCCGCGTCGGGGAGGGTGAGCCAGCTCGGGACCAGCGCGGTCGGCGCTTCGCTCATGGGACCAGCCTGCCAGACCCCTGCTCGCACCTCCGGGCTCATCCGTCACAGCGCACGTACAGTGGTGCGAGTGACGACGCGCGTGTCCGACCCGGTCGTCGGGCGGGTGCTCGACGGCCGCTACCGGGTCGACGAGCTGATCGCGCGCGGGGGCATGGCGACGGTCTACCGCGGCGTCGACGTACGTCTCGACCGCCCGGTGGCCATCAAGGTCATGCACGGCCACTACGCCGAGGACGCTGACTTCGTGGCCCGCTTCGGCCGGGAGGCGCGGGCCGCGGCGCGGCTCAACGACCCCGGCGTGGTCGCGGTCTACGACCAGGGCGAGGATGCCGGCTGCGTCTTCCTGGTCATGGAGTACGTCCCCGGGGAGACGCTGCGCGACCTGCTGAACCGGCAGGGGCGACTCTCGGCCGCCGAGGCGCTGGAGACCATCGACCCGGTCCTCGCCGCGCTGGCGTCGGCCCACGCCGCGGGCATCGTGCACCGCGACGTCAAGCCGGAGAACGTGCTGCTGGCCGACGACGGCCGCGTGCGGGTCGTGGACTTCGGCCTGGCCCGCGCGTTCGCCTCCGCCGCGGGCGCCGGGGCGACGACCCGCACCCAGGGGGTGATCCTCGGCACCATGGCCTACCTGTCTCCCGAGCAGGCCAAGGGCCAGCCGGGAGACGCGCGCTCGGACGTCTACGCCGTCGGGGTCATGCTCTACGAGCTGCTGACCGGGACGACGCCGTTCACCGGCGACTCCCCGCTCAGCGTCGCCTTCCAGCACGTCAACGAGGACGTGCCGCCTCCCTCGCGCGCGCTGCCCGGCATCCACCCGGCCGTCGACGCCCTGGTGGCCCGGGCGACCCGGCGCGACCCCGACGAGCGGCCCGCCGACGCGGGCCGGCTCCTGCAGGCGGTCCGCGAGGTGCGCCGCGCGATTCCCGCCGACGCCCTCGGCCCGGCCGCGGACCCGCAGCGGATGCCCACGATCGCGCTCGCCACTCCCGTGACCCGACCCACCGCGGCCGAGCCGGTCGTGGCGCTCCCGGACACGACCGCCTCCTCCGGCCCGGCCACGCCGCGCAAGGGTCCCGGCGCCGTCGGCGGTCCGCCGCAGCTGCCCACCGGGGCCCGGCGCCGCCGGCGCTGGTGGCTGGTCCCCCTGGTCCTCCTCCTGCTTCTCGCCCTCGCCTCCGGCGCCGGGTACGGCACCTGGTGGATGACCAACGGGCAGTGGGTACGCACGCCGTCGGTGCTCGCCCTCTCCCAGGCGCGCGCCACCGCGAAGCTGACCGCCGCCGGGCTACGGGTGCGCACCGCGGCCCCGCAGTTCAGCGAGACCGTGCCGGCCGGACAGGTGAAGTCGACCGACCCGCCACCGGGCGCTCGCATGCACCGCCACGCCACCGTGACCCTCGTGCTGTCGAAAGGACCCGAGCGCTACGCCGTGCCCGACGTGACCCTCCTGACAGTGCCGGCGGCGCAGGCCGCTCTCGGCAAGGCACACCTTGCCCTCGGGGAGCAGACCCGCGCCTACTCCGACACGGTCGCCAAGGGCCTGATCATCCGCGCCAGCCTCGGCCCGACGGATCCCCCGGTGGCCCGCAACACGGCCGTCGACGTCGTCGTCAGCCGCGGGCCCAAGCCGGTCCCGGTCCCCGACCTGACCGGGACCAACGTCACGGCCGCGACCGCGCAGCTCGCCCAGCTCGGGCTGCAGGCGAGCACCACCAGCGCCTACAGCTCCACCGTGCCGCAGGGCGACGTCATCAGCCAGTCCCCCGACCACGGGACGCTCGCCAAGGGCCGGACCGTCGCGCTCGTCGTGTCGAAGGGTCCGCAGCTGTTCGCCGTGCCCAACGTCACCGGCAAGAGCTACGAGGACGCGGCCCAGATCCTCACCCAGGCCGGATTCCAGGTACGCCGCTACAACATCCTCGGCGGCTTCTTCGACACCGTCCGCCGCGAGAGCCCGGGGGCGGGCAGCATGCAGCCCAAGGGGACCGTGATCACCCTCACCATCGTCTGATCCCGCCCGGCTGGTAGGGTCTGTGCTGTGCGTCGTTCGTGGTTCTTCGGCTACTACCGCCCGGGGCTCCCCCGCCGGTCGGCCTGACACGCCGCGCACCGACCGCCAGAGCCCCGGGAACCCCCGGGGCTCTTTCGTTTGCCAGAGCAGGAGCGAGGACATGGTCGTGGTGATGGCCGCCGAGGCCACGGACGAGGACGTCGAGGCCCTCGTCACCGTCGTGGCGGACGCGGGCGGGCAGGCCTTCGTCAGCCGCGGGGTGACCCGCACGGTCGTCGGGCTCGTGGGAGACGTGGACCTGTTCGCCTCGCTCGACCTGCGCGCGATGCACGGCGTCGCCGACGTGATGCGGATCTCCTCGCCGTACAAGCTCGTCTCGCGCGAGCACCATCCGGCGATGACGACGGTGTACGTCGGGCCGGCGGAGGGTCGCGTCCCGATCGGGCCGGACACCTTCACCCTCATCGCCGGGCCGTGCGCCGTGGAGTCCGCGGACCAGACCCTGGAGTCGGCGCGGATGGCCGCCGCCGCCGGCGCCGCGCTGCTGCGCGGCGGCGCGTACAAGCCCCGTACCTCGCCGTACGCCTTCCAGGGCCTCGGCGAGGCGGGGCTGCGGATCCTGGCCGACGTCCGCGCGGAGACCGGGCTGCCGGTGGTGACCGAGGTCGTCGACGCCCACGACGTCGAGCTCGTGGCGACGTACGCGGACATGCTGCAGGTCGGGACCCGAAACATGCAGAACTTCGGGCTCCTGCAGGCGGTCGGGTCGGTGGGCAAGCCGGTGCTGCTCAAGCGTGGGATGAGCGCGACGGTCGAGGAGTGGCTGATGGCGGCGGAGTACGTCGCGCAGCGCGGCAACCTCGACATCGTGTTGTGCGAGCGCGGGATCCGTACCTTCGAGACCGCCACGCGCAACACCCTGGACATCGCCGCGGTGGCCGTCTCGCACGGCCTCTCGCACCTGCCGGTGATCGTCGACCCGTCGCACAGCGGCGGGCGGCGCGACCTGGTCGTCCCGCTGTCCCGCGCCGCGATCGCAGTCGGCGCGGACGGCCTCATCGTCGACGTGCACCCCGAGCCGGAGACCGCCCGCTGCGACGGCGCGCAGGCCCTCGTCGACGGCGACCTGCGGGCGCTGGCCGCCGCGGTGCGCCAGCTGCCGCCGCTGCTGGGACGCCGGCCGGCGCTCGACGCCGTCCGGGTGGCCGTCGGGTGAGGACCGAACGGCGGACGCGGGAGCCCCTCGAGAGCCGATAAGGTGAGGCTTGCCTGGCTGGGAGGGGCTACCCGTGTACGTCTGCATGTGCCGCGCCGTCACCGTCGCGCAGGTCGCGGCGTCGGTCGCCGACGGCGCGCGTGACGTCCAGGCGGTCGGCGCCCGTACCGGCGCGGGAACCGGCTGCGGCGGCTGCCGCGACCACATCGAGCAGGTCATCCGGCGCGAGTGCGGCGAGGTCCGCCCGCGCCTGGCCCCGCAGGCGCTGGCGGGCTGACGCTAGGCTCGCGCGCATGCAGGGAGACGCGCGCGTCCTGGAGTTCCTCAACGACCAGCTGACCGGTGAGCTGACCGCGATCAACCAGTACTTCCTGCACGCGAGGATGCAGGAGAGCTGGGGCCTGGTGAAGCTCGCCGCGCACACCAGGGCCGAGTCCATCGAGGAGATGCACCACGCCGAGGTCCTCACCGACCGGATCCTGTTCCTCGAGGGGCTGCCGAACTTCCAGCGCCTGTTCTCGCTGCGGGTGGGCCAGACCCTGCAGGAGCAGTTCGAGTCCGACCTGGCGGTCGAGGTGGACGCGGTGGACCGGCTGCGCTCCGGCATCGAGTACATGCGCTCCATCGGCGACGTGACCTCCGCCCGCCTCTTCGAGGAGATCCTCGCCAACGAGGAGGAGCACATCGACTACCTGCAGACCCAGCTGGAGCTGCTGGCCCGACTCGGCGAGCCGCTGTTCGTGGCCCAGCTGATCGAGCAGCCCTCCTCCTGACGCCGCTGGCTCGGTCAGCCGGCGGGGGTGCCGCGCTCGTGGGCCAGCAGGGCCCGCTTGACCGGTAGGCCGTACGCGTAGCCGCCCAGCGAACCGTCGCTGCGCACGACCCGGTGGCAGGGCACGAACGGCGCCACGTTGTTGCGCGCGCAGGCTGACCCCGCGGCGCGTACGGCCGTCGGCTTGCCGACCTTGGCCGCGAGCTCGGCGTAGCTCCACGTCTGCCCCGGCGGGATCTGCCGCATCGCCTGCCACGCGGCCTGGTAGAACTCCCCGCCCGGCTGGTCGACCGGAACCCGGTCCAGGGCGCCCACGTCGCCGGCCTCGTAGGCCTCGATCGCCTCCGACACCGCCTCGATCCGGCCCACGTTCCGCGTCCCGCGGGACCGCAGCGAGGCCGGGATGCGCGCGACGACGCCGTCGTCGTAGCCCGAGGCCACGACCACCCCGCCGTCGGCCACGACGGTGAGCGTCCCGCCGGTGATGGGCGTCATCAGGACGTCGAGCGGGTTCATCGGACCTCCAGGGTCGGTTCGAGGGCATCGTTGGTCCACAGGTGGAGGGCGGCGTAGGCCCGCCAGGGGCGCCAGGCCTCCGGATCAGCGCCACGTCGCGACACGGCGCGCCGCAGGATGAGGTCGCCGGCCACCCAGGCGTCCGGGTCGGCGAGGGCGCGCATCGCGATGACGTCCGCGGTCCAGGGGCCGACGCCCGGCAGCGAGAGCAGTCTCCGACGCGTGTCCTCGCGGTCCGCGCCCGGCGTCAGGTCGAGGTCCCCGGCTTCGACCTGGCGCGCCAGGGCCTGGATCGTGCGCTGCCTCGTGCCGGTCAGGCCGAGGGAGGTGAGGTCGGCGCGCAGCAGCGCCTCAGCCGTGGGGAAGCAGGTCGTGAGGGTGCCGACCAGCGCGGCGGGCGCGAGCGGGTCGCCGTACGCCTCGACGAGCCGCGTCGTGAGACGCCGGGCTCCGGCGAGTGAGACCTGTTGGGAGATCACGGTCCGCACGGCGACCTCGAGACCGTCGACCGTGCCCGGGACGCGCACCCCGGGCCGCCTCGCGACCAGCGGCGCGAGGTGGGGGTCGGCGGCCAGGACGCCGTCCACCGCCGTCGGGTCGGCGTCGAGGTCGGCGCTGCGCCGAAGCGCCGCGACGGTGGCGGTGAGGTCGCCGAGGTCCTCGAGGTGCAGGCGCGCGAGCAGGTGCCCCGCGCCGGGCGTCAGCTCGACCACGGCGGGGCCCTTGGTGGTGGTCAGCGTCCGCCGATAGGTCCCGTCGACGACCTCCTCCAGGCCAGGAACCGCGTGCGCCTCGTGCCAGCGCAGCCAGGCGCCGGCGGCGTACGGCTCGCGGTGGACCAGGCGCAGGACGAGCGGTGCGCCCCGGCCGGGCGTCCGTCCGTCGGTCTCGTGCGGGGCGCGCAACGCGCGGCGCAGCGCCGAGGGTGGGCAGCCGAACTCCTCGCGCATGACGTCGTTGAACTGGCGGATGCTGGCGAACCCCGCGGCGAACGCGACCTCGGTGAGGGGGAGGTCGGTCTCGTCGACCAGCAGCCGCGCGGTCTGCGCCCTTCTGGTCCTGGCGAGGGCGAGCGCCCCGACGCCGAGCTCGGCGACCAGGGAGCGGTGGAGGTGGCGTTCGCTCACATGCAGCCGGCGGGCCAGCGCGGCCACCCCTGCGTCGTCGACCGCACCGGCCGCGATCAGCCGCAACGCGCGGCCCACGAGGTCGCCCCGGTGGTCCCAGTCGCGGCTGCCCGGCAGCGCGTCCGGCCGGCACCGCTTGCACGCCCGGAACCCGGCCGCGACCGCCGCCGCGGCGGTCGCGTAGAAGCGGACGTTCTCCGGCTTGGGCGTACGCGCCGGGCAGGACGGGCGGCAGTAGATCCCGGTGGAGGTGACGCCGAGGAACAGCCGGCCGTCGAAGCGCGGATCGCGCCCCTGCACGGCGCGGTAGGCCGTCTCGACGTCCGGCAGGCCGGTCCCGATCTCCACGCGTCCATGCTGCCTCGGCGGTCCGACGTACGGCTGGCGGTTTTCGGACCCGCCGCTGGCCGGCCTCGGTCCCGCTGTCAGGCGGAGGCCAACGTCTCGGCGACGAGGAAGGCCAGCTCGAGGGCCTGCCGCCGGTTCAGCCGGGGGTCGCAGGCCGTCTCGTACCGGTGCTCCAGGCCGTCCTCGGTCAGCCCCTCGGCGCCGCCCACGCACTCGGTCACGTCGTCGCCGGTGAGCTCCACGTGGATGCCGCCGGGCCAGGTCCCCACGCCCCGGTGCACGTCGAAGAAGCCGCGCACCTCCTCGACGACGTCGTCGAAGGAGCGGGTCTTCACCCCGGACGCGGTCTCGAAGGTGTTGCCGTGCATGGGGTCGCAGACCCACACCACCTCGTGGCCGTGCGACACGACCTTCTCCACGATGGGACGCAGCGCGGTACGGACGTGGCGCGCGCCCATCCGCGAGATCAGCGTCAGCCGACCGGGCTCGCGGTCCGGGTCGAGCCGGGCGATGAGCTCGAGGACGTCCTCGGGCGAGGCGGTCGGACCGATCTTGACCCCGATCGGGTTGCGGATGCGCGCGGCGAAGTCCACGTGCGCGCCGTCGATCTGGCGGGTGCGCTCGCCCACCCACACGAAGTGCCCGGAGACGTCGTAGGGCTGGCCGGTCCGCGAGTCGATGCGGGTCAGCGCCTTCTCGTAGTCCAGGACCAGCATCTCGTGGCCGGCGTAGAAGTCGACCCGCTTGAAGGACTCCTGGTCCACCCCGGCGGCGTGCATGAACGCCATCGCCCGGTCGATCTCGCCGGCGAGGCGCTCGTAGCGCTCCCCGGCAGCGGTCTCGCGCACGAAGTCCTGGTTCCAGGCGTGCACCTGGCGCAGGTCGGCGTAGCCGCCCTGGGTGAAGGCGCGCACCAGGTTCAGCGTCGCCGACGAGCGGTGGTAGGCCTCGACCAGGCGCCGCGGGTCGTGGCGGCGCGACTCGGGCGTGAACGGCAGGGCGTTGACCATGTCCCCGCGATACGCCGGCAGCGTCACGCCCTCGCGCGTCTCGAAGGCCGCCGAGCGTGGCTTGCCGAACTGGCCCGCGATGCGGCCGAGCTTCACGACCGGAAGCGAGGCGCCGTAGGTCAGCACGACCGCCATCTGCAGCACGGTGCGCAGCTTGCCGCGGATGGTGTCCGCCACGACCCCGTCGAAGGTCTCGGCACAGTCCCCGCCCTGCAGCAGGAACGCCTCGCCGCGGGCCACCGACGCCAGGCGGGCCTTGAGGTCGTCGCACTCCCCCGCGAAGACGAGCGGTGGCAGCGAGCGCAGCTCGGCGAGGGAGGCCGCCAGCGCCTCGGCGTCCGGCCACTCCGGCTGCTGCGCGGCGGGCAGGTCCGGCCAGCGCAGGAGGTCAGCGTCGCTCACGGGAACGAGGGTAACTAGTGTGCGCCGGGTGACCTTCTCCATCGTGGCGCGAAGCGCGGACGGGACGACGTACGGCGTCGCCGTCGCCTCCAAGTTCCTCGCTGTCGGGGCCGTCGTCCCGGCCGCCGCGGCCGGTGTCGGCGCCCTGGCGACCCAGGCGTGGGCGAACCTCGCCTATCGCCGCGACGGGATGGCCCTGCTCGGCGAGGGCCGCAGCGCCCGGGAGACCGTGGACATCCTCGTCGCGGCCGACGAGCAGGCCGCGGACCGCCAGCTCGGTGTCGTGGACGCGCACGGCGGCTCGGCGACCTACACGGGCTCGACCTGCCTGTCCTGGGCCGGCGGCGTGCACGGCGACGGGTACGCCATCCAGGGCAACATCCTGACCGGCCCCGACGTGGTCGAGGCGATGGAGCGGGCGTGGCTCGCGACCGACGAGGGCGCGCCGTTCGCCCGCCGGCTGCTCGCGGTGATCGCCGCGGGCGACCGGGCCGGCGGGGACGCGCGAGGGAGGCAGAGCGCGGCCGTGTACGTCGTCACGCCCGAGGGCGGCTACGGCGGGGGCAGCGACGTCCTCGTCGACCTGAGGGTCGACGACCACGCCGACCCGGTGCCCGAGCTCGAGCGCCTGCTCGACATCCACGAGATGCTCTTCGGCCGCCCCGACCCCGACACCTGCCTGCCGCTCGAGGGCCCGCTGGCAGCCGAGGTCGCCGAGCGGCTGTCCAGGGTCGGTCATGAGCAGGACCCGGTCGAGGCGGCCCTCGCCTCGTGGGCCGGGGTGGAGAACCTCGAGGAGCGACTCGTGCCCGGACGCATCGACCCGCTGGTCCTCGAGCACCTTCGGCTGCTGACCCGATGAGCGTCCTGTCCGTCGACGCCGGGACCACCGGGGTCACCGCGCTCGTCGTCTCCGAGGACGGCCGCGTGCTGGCCCGCGGCTACCGCGAGTTCCCGCAGCACTTCCCGCGCGAGGGCTGGGTGGAGCACGTCCCGGAGGAGATCTGGCAGGCGACCCTGTTCGCGGTCCGGGCCGCGCTCGACGGTGTCGACGACGTCCCGACCGCGGTCGGCATCACCAACCAGCGCGAGACCGCGGTGCTCTGGGACCGCGAGACCCTCGGCGCGCCCCGACCCGCCATCGTCTGGCAGGACCGACGCACCTCGGCGCTGTGCGCGCGGCTGCGCGAGGCCGGGCACGAGGACCTGGTCCGAGCCCGGACGGGCCTTCGCCTCGACCCGTACTTCACGGGCACCAAGCTGACCTGGCTGGCCGAGAACGAGCCGCACGTGTGGGCGGGCGTGACGTCCGGACGGGTGGCGGTGGGGACCGTGGACTCCTATCTGGTGGGGCGGATGACCCGTGGCCTGCACCACGTCACCGACGCGTCGAACGCCTCGCGCACCCTGCTCTTCGACATCCACGCCGGGGCCTGGTCCGCCGAGCTCGCCGACGTGCTGCGCGTGCCGCTGGACGCGCTGCCCGAGGTCGTCCCCTCCTGGGGCGAGGTCGCTCGGACCGATCCCTCGGCGTTCCTGGGCCTCGACCTGCCGATCGCCGGGATCGCGGGCGACCAGCAGGCGGCGATGTTCGGCCAGACCTGCTACGACGTCGGCGCCAGCAAGTGCACGTACGGCACCGGCTCCTTCATCCTCGCCAACACCGGCCCGGTCGCCGTCGCCTCCACCTCGGGTCTGCTCACGACGGTCGCGTGGCGCTCCCCCCGGGGCGAGACGACGTACGCCCTCGAGGGCGCGGTCTTCGTCACCGGCGCGGCCGTCCAGTGGCTGCGCGACGGCCTGGAGATGGTCGCCTCGGCCAACGACACCGAGCACCTGGCCCGCAGCGTGCCCGACTCCGGCGGGGTGGTCTTCGTCCCGGCCCTGACCGGCCTCGGGGCGCCGGACTGGGATCCGGAGGCCCGCGGGCTGATCATCGGCATCACGAGGGGCACGACGCGCGCGCACCTCGCCCGGGCGACCCTCGAGGCGATCGCCTTCGAGGTGCGCGACGTCTGCGACCTGATGACCAGCGAGGCCGCGGTGCCCCTGCCGCGACTGGCCGTGGACGGCGGGGCGGCGGCCAACGACCTGCTCTGCGAGCTGCAGGCCGGGCAGCTCGGCGTCCCCGTCGAGCGGCCGCGGGTGCTGGAGACGACCGGCCTGGGCGCGGCCTTCCTCGCCGGGCTCGGCACCGGCGTCTGGGGCTCGACCCAGGAGCTGCGCGCCACCTGGGAGCTCGACCGCCGCTTCGAGCCGGCGGGGCCGCCGGACCCGGGGGCGTACCGGTGCTGGCGAGCCGCCGTCGAGCGCGCGAAGGGCTGGGCCGCGATCTCCTGACCCCTGCCCCCCACCGATCGATCCCTCGTCCCCACCCGATCGTGCGTCAGGTGGCGGGTTGTCCGTCGTTCCCGGGGCTCGGAGTGACGTTGATCCCGACACACGTGGGAGCGGGGAGAGGGGCTCAGGCGGCGGGGGCGTCGTCCTCGCTGAACTCGGTCGCCTCGGCGCGCGCCGCGCGCCGCGCCTCGGCGATGTCCGCCTTGGCCTTGGTGGCGTAGACGTCGACGTACTCCTGGCCGCCGATCTCCATCAGCTCGTACATGATCTGGTCGGTCACCGAGCGCAGGATGAACCGGTCGCCCTCCATGCCCTCGTAGCGGGAGAAGTCCAGCGGCTTGCCGAAGCGGATCCCGACCCGCCCGAGGCGGGGAAGCCGGCGCCCGATCGGCTGCACCTTGTCGGTGCCGATCATGGCCACCGGGATCACCGGCACCTTGGCCTCCAGCGCGAGGCGGGCCACGCCGGTACGTCCCCGGTAGAGCCGGCCGTCCGGGGAGCGGGTGCCCTCGGGGTAGATGCCGAGCAGCTCGCCCTGCCCGAGGACGCGCAGTCCGGTGCGGATCGCCGCCTCAGAGGCTCGGCCGCCGGAGCGGTCGACCGGGAGCTGGCCCGCGCCCTTGAAGAAGCCGGCCGTCAGGCGGCCCTTCAGGCCGCGCCCGCGGAAGTAGTCCGACTTGGCCAGGAACGTGACCCGCCGCTGGATGACGAGGGGCATGAAGAAGGAGTCGATGAAGGACAGGTGGTTGCTCGCGATGATCGCCGGCCCCTCGGCGGGTACGTTCTCCTCGCCCTCGACCCACGGCCGGAAGAGGACGCGCAGCAGCGGCCCGACGGCGAGGTACTTCAGGATCCAGTAGAACAACCGCCACCTCCGCGTGCGACGATGCGAGGAAGCGTAGGTCCGCGGGGACCCACGGTCGAGCAGCGCCAAGGTAGCGCGTCGGTGATGCCAGGAGGTCACGTGAGCGTCAGACCCGGGGCCGAGGCCTACCGGCGCGACGGCGGTCCGGTGGGGGTGCTGCTCTGCCACGGCTTCACCGGCTCACCCGCCTCGATGCGGCCGTGGGCGGACTACCTGGCCGACCGGGGTGCCAGCGTGAGCGTCCCCCGCCTCCCGGGGCACGGCACCACGGTCAAGGAGATGCAGGGCACCCGCTGGATCGACTGGTACGCCGAGGAGCAGCGCGCGCTGCTCGACCTCGCCGACCGCTGCAGCGACGTCTTCGTCATGGGGCTGTCCATGGGCGGCACGCTCGCGCTGCGCCTCGCCGAGCAGCACCCGGAGATCGTGCGCGGCCTCGTCCTCGTCAACCCCGCGTTGCGCAGCGACAACAAGGTGCTCCTCGCCCTGCCGGCACTTCGCCTCGTGGTCCCCTCCGTCAAGGGGCTGTCGAACGACATCGCCAAACCCGGCCAGGACGAGGTCGCCTACGACCGCACCCCGCTCAAGCCCCTGTACTCCCTCACCAAGTTCTGGCGCATCGTGACCGCTGACCTCGACGAGGTCAGCGCCCCGCTGCTGGTCTTCCGCAGCGCGCAGGACCACGTCGTGGAGGAGTCCAGCACCCGCGTACTGCTCGACCGCGTCGGCTCCGCGGAGGTGGAACAGCGCGTGCTGCAGCGCAGCTACCACGTCGCGACCCTGGATTACGACGCCGAGGAGATCTTCGAGGGGTCGTGGAACTTCGTACAGCGGCACACCGCCCCGGCGGCCGGCTGAGGGGCCCGCGGTGCGCGACAACGGGCTCCCGGCCTCCTCGTGGGTCCTGCTCGCCGACCTCGACCCGCGCGTGGCCGACGCCGCCCTCGAGGCGCTGCGTCGCGCCGGCGTCGCCGCGTACACCAACCCGCACCCGGGGATCCGGCGGCCCTACCTCGACGTGACCCCGAACCTCGTGCCGACCGACCGGCTCTACGTCGACGCCGCGGCGCGCGAGCAGGCGAGCGCGGTGCTGCGCGGGCTGCAGGACGAGGACGGCCCGGACGGCGAGGAGGTCGAGCATCGTCCCGACGGGCTGGACGACGCCGCGGTGGACGCGGAGTTCGCCCGCATCGTGGCGGGGCTCGAGTCCGCCCCGACGCCGACGACGACGAGCTGGGACCTGGTCGCGTCGACCACCGCTGAGGGCGAGCTGCCGGCGGCGCTCGAGGAGGAGCACTACGTCCCCCCGCCCCCGCCGCCGGTGCCCCGAGGCGACCTGCTCAGCCGCTTCGCGTGGCTGGCCGTGCTCGGCGTCCCGGTCATCGGCCTCGTGTACGTCCTCGCCGGCTGGACCTTCCTCGGCTGGCAGGCGCTGCTGCTCAGCATCGCGTTCGTGGCGGGGTTCGTGGTCCTCGTCGCCCGCCTGGGCAACCGCGACGTCGACGACGACCCCCACGGCGGCGCGGTCGTCTAGGCCCCGAGTGGTCCTCCGGCGGCGGAGCGTTCAGGCGTACTCGAGGTCGCAGACGAGCGGCAGGTGGTCGCTCGCTCGGTGCAGGTCGGCGATGCCGGCCGGGGGACGGCATGTCAGCACCCGCAGCCCCGGTCCCACGAACACGGCGTCGATGCGCTGGTGGGGGTTCGCCGCCGTGCTCGTGGGTACGCCCTCTGCCGCCCCGGCATCCACCAGGCCCGAGGCCACGAGGGCCCGCCACGGAGGATCCCCCGGCCTCGCGTTCACGTCGCCGGCGAGGATCCGCCGCCCCGGGCCGAGGTCGGCCAGCGCGGTCAGGACCTCCGGGACGTGACGGCTTCGTTCGTCCTCATGCAGCCCGAGGTGCATCGACCCGACGACCACTCGGGGCCGGTCCGGCACGTTCACCTCGGTCGCGACGAAGGAGCGGCGGTGCAGGCGTGGGGTGTACGTCAGCCGTACGGCGACCGACCGTCCAGCGGTGATGCCGGGACGACCGAGTACGGCCAGCGGTCGCGCCGGCCGGCGGTGCACGAGCACGTCGAGTCCGGCCTGCGACGTCATGCGCCGCAACGCCCGCGACCCGCCGAGGAATCGCGGGACCTCCTGCAGGCACACGACGTCCGGTTCGAGGTGACGCAGCACGCGGGCGACCATCGCGGCGTCGTCGCGCAGCGAGCGGATGTTCCACGAGACCAGGCGCAGCCCGGTCACTGGACGAGTCGCACCGGGTCGCCGTCGAGGGCGGCCCGCCAGGTCGTCGTGTCCTCCTGGCCGGCGGCCGTCGTGAGACGTACCCGGACCCAGCACGCGGACAGGTCCCGGTCGTCGCTGCACCGGTAGCCGGGGTCGATGGGGACGGTGACCTCCTGCCACAGCCCCCCGTTGGTCGTCGTCGTCGTGGTGACCGTGCACCCCGAGAGCGGGCCGTGGCCAGTGGCGCCCTGGACGGGCACGCTGCTGCACCCGGTGAACGGGGTGTCGGAGTCGGGCTGCAGGAGCGTGACGTCGACCGGCTGGGCGGCGTCGGCCAGGTCGAAGAAGCCCACCCGCAGCACGTGGCCCGCGGCGCCGGAGTCGAGGCGGGCCACGTAGAAGTCCGTCGTGCCGGCCGGCACGTTGTTGAACAGCGACTCACGACCCAGCGCCGACACCGAGACGTCGGCATTCGCGGCCGGACCGCCGACGTCGGCACGCAGCGCGAAGCGGTTCTGCCCCCCGCCCCCGTTGGTGGTGACCCGCACGATGTAGTCGCCGGTCTCGGGCGCGGTCACGGTGCACACCGAGTCCCAGCGGCGGAAGGTCTGGGCGAGCAGCGGGTCGTACGCCGGGCTCGTCGCGTCCAGCGCGTCGGCGAGCTTCGTGGTCTGGTCCCAGCCCGGCAGGACGAGCGGCGGGCAGACCTGCCCGCCGGCGAGCGGTTGCGACGCGCTCGGCGAGGGCCGGTAGAAGCGGATCACCGTCTCGACCTTCGACGTCGGGTCCCCTTGCGGGTTGGACATCTGCGAGTCACCGGTGCAGAACGGCCCCGGCCCCGGGGCGTAGCGCTTCTTCGCGTCGTCGACGTAGGGGTTCGGCGCGTCGCTCGCGTCGGCGCCGGCGAGGCTCGGCGCGTTGCACCGGTCCCCGACGGCGACCCAGCCCAGGTCGAAGCCCTGGATGCTCAGCTCGGCGACGGGGCTCGCCACGTGGACGGCGTAGAGGTAGCCGGAGTCCGACGGGGGGTTGGTGAACTCGGCGTGGTCGAGGTTGTTCGTCGGCCCGCCCCAGAGGTTGCCGGCCGGTGCGAGGCTGCTGCACCCGTCGATCGTGTTGTCCGTGTCGGGCACGGTGCAGTAGCCGGACGCGTAGGCGTCCCCTCGGGCCTTGTTGACGTCGGTCCCGGCGATGTTGAGCCAGTAGATGCCGGTCTGTCCGGCGCACGCCGGGGAGCCGATCCGGCTCGTCTCCATGGCCTCGTTGCCCAGCACGTTGCACGGGCTGCCCATCTGGATCGGGCCGGCGTAGTCGGCGACGGCGGTGCGGGTCACGACCGTCGTCGGATGGCCCAGGACGACACCGAAGGTGTTGTGCACCGTCGTGCTGACCGTGACGCGCAGGCGGGTCGGCGACTCGTCCTCGTTGACCTCGACGGCGGTGCCGCCGCCCACGGTGAAGCCGTTCTCGTCGACCAGCGACAGGGCCACGCTGCGGGCGGTGGCGGTGTCGGCCGGCAGGTACACGGCGCCGCCCAGCGCCGCGGCGTCCGCGGCCTTCTGGGCGCGGACGCCGGTGACGTACCACGTGGCGACGTCGACGGCGAGAGCGCACAGCCCGAGGAACAGCGGCAGGCACAGCGCGACGAGGACGGCCACGTAACCGGAGTCGTCGCCGTGCAGCCGCCGCATCGCTACGCGCACCCCTGGGTCGGAGGCACGGGCTCGAAGTTGAGCACCGAGCTGTCGGACAGCGTGACCCCGGTCCCGAACAGCCCGGTCACGAAGAAGTGGCGGTACCGCAGCATCACCCCGACCGCGTCGGGACCGTCGGGATGCTGGGCGTCCATCGGGCAGGCGTTGATGGTCATCGGGTCCCAGCTGCCCGAGGCGCGGACGAAGCGCGAGCCGTCCCACGTGTAGCGCACGCAGTCCACCGAGCAGGCGTCCGGCGCCTCGCCGTTGGGCCCGGCCTTGTAGACCCAGAGCTCCCCCGCCTTGAGGCCGGCGCCGTCCAGCGACGCGACGGCACGGGTGACCTGCGCGGCCGCGTCGTCGGTGAACCCGTCCGTACGCGGCTCCGCCGACGCGGTCCTCGCCCCGGCGCGCACCGACGCGGAGACCGCGATGTCGTCCCTGAGCAGCATGGTGACCTCGATGATGCCCAGCAGCAGGAACAGCAGCAGCGGGGTGATCAGCGCCGCCTCGACGGCGACCGCCCCACGGTCGCCGTCGAGGCGGGCGCGGCGGCGCAGCACGTCCGGCTCCGCTCAGCCGCGCTCGGCCCGGCGCAGCCGGGCGAGGTCGGCGGCGCCGACCAGGCCCGCGTCGTTGCCGAGCGTGGCCGCGACGAACTCGGGGAGCGGGCGGTAGGCCGCCCCCACCACGGCG
This sequence comes from Actinomycetes bacterium, assembly GCA_035506535.1. Lineage (NCBI taxonomy): Bacteria > Bacillati > Actinomycetota > Actinomycetes > Actinomycetes bacterium. The sequence continues at coordinate 18,247 of DATJPE010000075.1, forward strand.
GAGGCGAACTCCTCACGGGCCGGGGCGATGAGCAGCTCGCCGGCCTCCGACACCCCACCGCCGATGACGACCAGCCCCGGGTCGAGCACGGCCACGATCTCGGCGACGCCCCGCCCCAGCCAGCGGCCCACCTCCGCGAAGCAGGCCAGCGCCAGCGGGTCGCCCGCCTGGGCGGCCGCGGTCACCATGGGGCCGGTGAGACCGGCGGGCGTGCCGTCGCCGCGCGCGAGGAGCGCGGCAGCCGCCTCCGGCAGCGCCGCGGCCCGCTCGCGAGCCTCACGCACGAGCGCGTTGCCGCTCGCGTACTGCTCCCAGCAGCCGCGGCGGCCGCACCCGCACGGACGCCCGTCCGGGACCAGGCGCAGGTGACCCCACTCCCCCGCCGTGCCCCACTTGCCGCGGTAGATCCGGCCGAACATCACCAGACCGCCGGCGATGCCGGTCCCCACGCCCACCACGATGACGTCGGACTCGCCGCGGCCGGCGCCGAAGCGCACCTCGGCCCACGCCGCGGTGTTGCCGTCGTTCTCGACGCTGACCGGCAAGCCGGTCAGCGTCTCCACCCGGGCCCGCAGCGGTTCCTCGCGCCAGACGAGGTTCGGGGCGAAGCGCACCGTCGAGCCGGTGGGGTCGACGAACCCGGCCGCGCCGAGCCCGACCGCCTCCACCTCGCCGGCCTCCGCGGCCAGGGCGAGCACCAGCTCGGCGATGGTCGCCTCGGTGGCCGCGGCATCCACGGACGGGGTGTCGCGTCGCATGCGCAGGACGACGTCGCCGTCCTCGTCCACGAGCCCACCGGCGACCTTCGTGCCGCCGATGTCGACCCCGATGGCCAGTGCCACCTCTCGCCTCCGAACCGCTCGTGACCGCTCAGCCGATGTCGATGTGCTCGACGCCGCCGCGGCGCCTGCGCATCTCGTCCAACCGACGATCATCCAGCACGGAGTCGAGCAGCCCCAACAAGGACGCTGCGGCGACTCCCACCGACTCCACGACGTGGCGCACCTCGGTGTCGTCGCGGTCTCGGACGAAGGCGATCAGCCGGCACACCGGGCACAGGCGGCAGTCCTCCGAGCCGGTGGCCACCATGCCGTCGAGGGCCTGGACGAGACGGGCCAGCTCCTCGGCCAGCCCGGCCGGGTGGGAGTGCTCGCTCACCGCGCCCCTCGCTCCTGGTCCGGGACGAAGCGCACCAGCAGTCTGTCGTCCTCGAACGCCGCCCCGACGACGCTGCAGCGGCGCAGGAAGCTCGGCAGCGCGATCACCCGCCGGTCGGTCCCCGCGCAGACCACGAGGTCCTCGCCCGCGCGCATGAGGTCGAGGTCCGTGCGGCGGGCCAGCGGCAGCGGCAGCTGCAGCACCCAGCACTCCCCGTCGTGGCTGACGCTGATCCCGGCCGCGACCTCGGGCAGGGCCAGCGGGTCGCTGCCGGCGTAGGTCAGCTCGGCGACCCCGAGCAGCTCCTCCAGGCCGACCGGCTCGACCGCGCGGTAGGGCGAGCGGTGGACGGGCAGCGGGGCGAAGGAGTCCTCCACCTCGCGCAGCCGCTCTGCCTGGGCCTTCGCCCAGCCGGCGAGCCAGCCGTCGTCGACGGAGGCCGGGAACACCCGGTTGGCCACGACCGCGTCGACCCGGTAGCCGTGCAGGGCCAGCGAGGTCAGCGTGCGGCGCGCCTCGGCGACGACCACCGCCTCCGGCGTGAGCACCAGGCGCACGCTCGCGTCGCTGCCGGTCAGCAGCGCGCGCACGTCTCGGAGGTCGGCGACCAGGCGCTGGACGGCGTCGAGGACGCGGTCGCGGGGCAGCGGCACGCCGACCACCCGGTCGAGCATGGGGCGCAGCGTCCGTACGAGGCGCCGCTCGACCGGGAACACCCGCTCCGCGTATCGGGTGAGCGCCTCGGGAAGGGCCAGCAGGCGAAGGGTCTCCGCGGTGGGCGCGCAGTCGACCGCCACCAGGTCCCAGCGGTCCGAGCGCACCTGGTCGCGCACCTCGAGGAGCGCGAGGACCTCCTCGGCCCCCGGCAGCACGGTCAGCTCCTCGGCCTCAACCGGGTCCACGCCCACCGAGTCGAGGACCTCGAGCAGGTAGGTCTGGACCTCCTCCCAGCTGCGCTCGAAGCGGCCCCGCGCGTCGACCTGCTGGGCGAAGAGCCCGCCCGCCACCTCGACCGGCTCGGGCCCGAGGGCGGGTACGCCGTCGCGCCCGGCGCCGAGAGTGTCCTGCAGGGAGTGCGCGGCGTCGGTCGAGACCACCAGCGCCTTGAGGCCGCGCGCGGCTGCCAGCGCGGCGGTACCGGCAGCCGTCGTGGTCTTCCCGACCCCACCCTTGCCCGTGAACAGGACGACGCGCACGGGGAGGTCAGCCCTCGACCCGGGCCTTGAGGCCCTTGAGGGCGGTGTCGACGATGACCTTCTCGGCCTTGCGCTTGATCATCCCGATCATCGGGATCTTCACCTCGACGGTCAGCCGGTAGGTCAGCTGGGTGCCTCCCTCGTCCGCCTCGAGGACGTACTCCCCGTCCATGGACTTCAGCAGCGAGCCAGGTTCGGACATCACCCACGACACGTGCTCGTCCCCGGTCCAGGTGTACTCGAGGGTGTAGCTGTCCTTGAACGCGCCCGAGTCGATGACGAAGCGGGCCTCGTACGGGCGCCCGTCGGGCTCGACGCTCGAGAGCACCTCGACCGACTTCACGTCGCTGGACCACTCCGGGTAGGCCTCGAGGTCGGCGATCACGGCCATCACGTCCGCGGGCGGCGCCCCGACGTGGATGCTCGACTCGGTGCGATCGGCCACCCGAGGAGCCTACCGACGAGGCGACCCCGGGCGTCAGCCCAGCACGAGGCCGAGCAGCCAGCAGATGCCGACGAACAGCACCGCCAGCGTGCCACCGACGCCCAGCGCGAGCAGGATGCGCATCCCCTGGGACTCCGGCAGCCGGGCGAGCAGGCCGCCGAGGGGCTCCCCGGACTCCGCGGCCAGCCGGGCCATGAGCTCCGACATCGTGGCCGGGTCGACCCCCGTCGGGGTCTCGGGCTCCACCGCGCGCGCGTGCTTGCCGACCGCGGGGGCCGGCTGCTCGGTGAACGGTTCCGGGGGGTCGGACAGCAGCAGCGCCCGCAGCTCCTGGACCGCCGCCACGTCGAGGTCCCCGACCCCCGCCTCGGGGCTCGCGTCCGCGTGCGGGTGCTCGCCGGGCTCGATGCCCTCGGCGGCCTCGGTGGCCACGACGGCCCGGGCGGTCGGACGCGCCTCCGGCGGGCGCAGGTCGGCGTGGCAGAGCGTGCACCACTCCTGGCCGCGACGCACCAGGGAGGAGCAGGCGGGGCAGCGCGAGACGTACTCCATACGGGTGGACCTCGGCAGGTCCGCCCCTGCCCTTGACCCTCCGAACGGGCCCACGCCGGCGTCGGGCAGGCGTGCCGGGCCCGGGACGTCGGGGCGGACTGGGTAGCCTTCCGGGCGTACGGTCGGGGCCCGCAAGCCGCGAAGGACGCCATGGGACGCCGCACCATCCTGCTGGTCAGTGCGGTGCTGCTCGCCGCCCTCGGCACGCTGCTGGTCTACGGGTACGTCCGCGGGGCCGACCACCGCGCCTCGTCCCGGGGCCGCACCGAGAACGTGCTCGTGGCGACCTCGACCATCGCGGTAGGCACGTCGGGGGCGCAGGCGAGCGCGGCGGGGGCGTTCACGACCAAGGCCATCCCGCAGGACGCCGTGGCCGAGGGCGCCCTCACCAGCATCGACGCGGTCAACGACCTGGTCGCGATCACCACCTTCTACCCCGGCCAGCAGCTCGTGCGGGCGGGCTTCGGCCAGCCGCAGGGGGTCACCGCGATCCCGGTGCCCCGCGGCTACCTCGCCGTCTCGATCCAGCTCGGCGACCCGCAGCGGGTCGCGGGCTTCCTCGGTCCCGGCTCGCAGGTCACCGTGTTCGCGACCGTGCCCGACCCGACGGCGACCGCGGGCTCGGGGGGCACCGTCACCACGACCCTGCTGCCCAAGGTGACGGTCATCACGGTCGGCAGCACGCAGCCGATCCCGCAGGCCTCGCCGTCGGCCTCGAGCAACGGGTCGGTCTCACCGACCATCGTCACCCTCGCCCTGACCCAGGAGGACGCGCAGAAGGTGATCTACGCGCAGAGCCGGGGCCAGCTCTACCTCGGGCTGGTGTCCGCCAGCACGCCGGTGCGGTCCCTGCCTCCCACGTCCCTGTCCAACCTGCTGAACTGAGTTCCGTGCCCGTCATCGTCGACCACGACCCCGCCGGCGCCGAGACCCTCAATGCGGCCCTCGGCGGCGAGGCGCTCGTACTGCCCTCGGTCGACGCGCTGCGGCGCCACCTCGAGGACACCCTCGGCGAGGACTGCGTCGTCCTCGGGCCGGGTGTGGACCAGACGACGGCGCTGCGCCTGGCCGAGGAGCTGCGCCTGTCCCGGCCGACCCTGGGCGTCGTGCTCGTCCGTCGTCGCATCGACACCGGCGTGCTGGCCGACGCCCTGCGCTCGGGGGTGCGCGAGGTGGTCGACTCCCGGGACCTGGCCGCGCTGACCGCCGCGGTACGACGTACCCGCCAGCTCGCCCGCGCCCTGCGCGACCAGGCCGAGCACGTGGGCGGCCTGGAGGACGCCGGTGCCCGCGGCCGGGTGCTCACCGTCTTCTCGGCCAAGGGCGGCTGCGGGAAGACGACCGTCGCCACCAACCTGGCCGCGGTTCTCGCCGACAAGGGCAAGCGTCAGGTGTGCCTGGTCGACCTCGACCTCGCGTTCGGCGACGTCGCCATCGCGCTGCAGCTGTTCCCCTCGCACACGATCGCCGACGCCATCCCCCTCGGGGACACCCTCGACGCCCGCGGCGTCGCGGGCCTGCTGACCCCGCACTCCCCGGGCCTGACGACGCTCGTCGCCCCCCTCGAGCCCGGGGTGGCCTCCTCGGTGCCCGCGGAGCTCGTCGGGCGCATCCTCGACGTGCTGCGCGAGCAGTTCGACTTCGTGGTGGTGGACACCCCGCCCGCCTTCGACGACCAGGTGCTCGCGGCGTTCGACCGCAGCGACGTCATCGCCCTGCTCGCGACCCTCGACATCCCCGCGGTGAAGAACCTGAAGCTCACCCTCGAGACGATGGAGCTGCTGAACTACCCGCCCGAGCGGTACTGCGTGGTCATGAACCGCGCCGACGCGAAGGTCGGGCTGCTGGTCTCGGAGGTGGAGAAGACCCTCGGCACCAAGGTCGTGGCCCAGGTGCCGTCCTCCCGCGACGTCCCCGCCAGCACCAACCGCGGGGTGCCCCTGGCGCTGGAGCAGCCGCGCCACCCGGTCACCCTCGCCCTCAAGGCCTTCGCGGACGCCTACCTCGCACCCGCCGCGTCGGCCGAGCAGTCCATCCCCTCGCCGCTGCGGCGCGACCGACGCGGCTTCCTCCGCTGGAGGACGCGAGCGACATGAGCCTCTCCGACCGTCTCGCCGAGGCCCGCCGGGCACGCAGCGCGGACACCTCGGCCCAGCCGCGCAACCGCGACGCGCAGCCGGCCCGGCACAGCACCGACCCCTTCGCCGACCTCAAGCGCACCGTCCACCAGACCCTGCTGGAGAATCTCGGCCCACAGCTCTACGACGCCCAGCTGACCCAGGCCGAGCTCGAGCAGCGGGTACGACTCACGCTGTCCGAGGTGCTCGCCGCCGACGACACGCCGCTCACGGTCAGCGACCGGGCACGGATCGCCCAGGACATCGCCGACGACATCCTCGGCTACGGCCCGATCGAGCCGTACCTGCGCGACCCGGACATCACCGAGGTCATGGTGAACGGGCCGGACTCCATCTACGTCGAGCGCGGCGGGCGCATCTTCGGCGTGGAGGGCCAGTTCAACGACGAGGCCCACCTGCGCCGGACCATCGACAAGATCGTCGCGCGCGTGGGCCGGCGGGTGGACGAGTCCAGCCCGATGGTCGACGCCCGGCTCCCGGACGGCAGCCGGATCAACGCGATCATCCCGCCACTGGCACTGGACGGCAGCCTGCTCACCATCCGCAAGTTCGCCAACGACCCCTACACCGACGACGACCTCGTCAGCTTCGGGACGATCACCCAGCCGGTCGCAGACCTGCTGCGCGCGTGCGTGCGAGGACGGCTCAACATCCTGGTGTCAGGAGGGACCGGCGCCGGCAAGACGACCACGCTCAACGTGCTGTCCTCGTTCATCCCCGAGGAGGAGCGGGTGATCACCATCGAGGACGCCGCGGAGCTGCAGCTGAACCAGCAGCACGTGCTGCGGCTGGAGGCCCGGCCCCCGAACATCGAGAACCGTGGCGAGGTCACCATCCGCGACCTGGTCCGCAACGCGCTGCGGATGCGCCCGGACCGCATCGTCGTCGGGGAGATCCGTGACGCCGCCGCGCTGGACATGCTCCAGGCGATGAACACCGGCCACGACGGCTCGATCAGCACGGTGCACGCCAACAGCCCCCGCGACGCGCTGCACCGGGTCGAGACCATGGTGCTGTTGGCCGGGTTCGACCTGCCGATCCGCGCGATCCGCGAGCAGGTGGCGAGCGCCATCGACCTGATCATCCAGCAGACCCGGTTCAAGGACGGCACCCGTCACGTCACGCACGTCACCGAGGTCGTGGGCATGGAGGGTGACGTCGTGACCCTCCAGGACCTGTTCCTCTTCGACCACGCGCAGGGCTTCGACGACACCGGACGCTCCCTCGGCCGGCTGCGCTCCACGGGGATCTCCCCACGCTTCGTGGACAAGCTCGCGCACCACGGCGTGACCCTGCCCCCCGGCCTGTTCACCTTCGAGCGGTTCGGGGGCTGAGCGTGCAGCTGTGGCTGGGGCTCGGCCTGCTCTTCGCGGGCCTCGTGGTCCTGCTCGTGCTCGCCCTGGGCCGCCCGGGCGGAGAGTCGGTGGAACGGCGGATGTCGATCTACACGCTCACGGGGCGGACCCGGACGCCCGGTGAGCGGCGTCCCACTGCTCGCGTCCACGTCGCCCGCTCGGTCGTCGAGCTGACCGGCCGGGTGGTCTCCCGTCGGGATCCGCAGGAGCGCCTGGCGCGCGCCCTGGACGCGGCGGGGATCGCACTCAGGCCGGCCGAGTGGGTCTTGGTGCACACCGGGATCGCGGTCGGTTCGGGACTGCTGCTGCTCGTGCTCACCGAGGGACGCCCGCTGGCGACCTTCGCCGGCCTGGCCCTCGGGGTGGCGATCCCGTGGTGGTACGTCGTCTCGCGGCAGAGCCGGCGGCGCGCCGCGTTCTACGAGCAGCTGCCCGACACCCTCCAGCTCGTCGCGGGCAGCCTGTCCGCCGGCTACTCGATGCCGCAGGCCGTCGACGCCGTGGTCCGGGAGGGCAACCAGCCGATGGCCGGGGAGCTCTACCGGGCGCTGGCGGAGACGCGGCTGGGCGTGCCGCTGGAGGACGCCCTGGACAGCGTCGCCGACCGGATGCGCTCCCGGGACTTCCACTGGGTCGTCATGGCCGTGCGCATCCAGCGCGAGGTCGGCGGCAACCTGGCGGAGGTCCTCGGCACCGTGGCGGCCACGCTGCGCGAGCGCGAGCGCCTGCGCCGCGAGGTGCGGGTCCTCTCCGCCGAGGGACGGCTCTCCGCCGTGGTGATCTCCCTGCTGCCGGTCATCTTCATCGTCATCGCGGTCATCGCCCGCCCGCAGTACCTGCGACCGCTGTACACGACCGCGCTCGGCGGGCTGATGCTCATCACCGCTTCGGTGCTCTTCGTGATCGGCGTGATCTGGCTGCGCCAGGTCACCAAGGTCGAGGTCTGACGTGCTCGCCCTCGGGCTCGCCTGCGTCTTCGCCGCGCTCCTCCTGCTCGTGCTGGCCTTCGACCGGCCCGCTCCCACGCGTGGCGTGAGCCGGTCGCTGGAGGCCGTACGGACGATGCAAACCGGCCCCAAGCCCCCCACCCCTCGGGCGGAGCCGGACCGTACGGTCGGCGCGCGCCTGGGCAGCCCCCTCCTGCGCCGCCTCACCGTGCTCGGCCGCCGCCTCGACCCGACCGGTCGGACCCACCACCTGCGCCGCCGCCTCGACCTGGCGGGCAACCCCGACGGCTGGGACGTCGACCGGGTCCTGGCGTTCAAGGCGCTCGGGCTCCTCGTCGGCCTGCTGGTCGGGCTCGCCCTGGGACTGCTGCTCTCCTGGGGCGTCGGCGCGCTGCTGGCGGTCGTGGTGCTCGCCGGGGTGCTGGGCTGGTTCGTCCCCGATCTCGTGCTCTACCAGATGGGCTACGAACGGACCCAGCGGATGCGGCGGGAGCTCCCCGACGCGCTGGACCTGCTCACCATCTCGGTCGAGTCCGGCCTGTCCTTCGACGGCGCGCTCGCCCAGGTCGCGCGCAACACCGAGGGCCCGCTCGCGAGTGAGTTCTTCCGCGTCCTGCAGGAGATGCAGATCGGGGTCGGGCGGACGACGGCGATCCGGGCGATGGGCGAGCGAACGGACCTGCCCGACCTGCGGCAGTTCTCCTCCGCGATGGTCCAGGCCGACACCTTCGGGATCCCCATCGCCGGCGTCCTGCGGGTGCAGGCGCGCGAGATGCGGATCAAGCGGTCGCAACGCGCGGAGGAGCAGGCGCAGAAGATCCCGGTCAAGATCCTCTTCCCGCTGATCTTCTGCATCTTCCCGCTGCTCATGGTCGTGATCCTCGGCCCGTCGATCGTGACCATCGCAAGAACCCTGTTCGGGATCGGCGGCTGAGCCGTGGCCGTCGTGCTCGTGGTGACCCGCAGCCCCAACCTCGCGCTGGCGCTGGGCGGGTCCGGGTCCGCCCACGACGTCATCGAGGTCCGCCCTCCGGGGCTGGCGGCCTGGCTGTCGGGGCCGGCCCGCCCGACGCCGGCCGTCGTGGTCATCGCCCAGCCCTGGCCGGAGGACGCCCTGGCGACCCTGTTCCGGCTGCGCGACGCCGGGGTGTCCGCACCGGCGCTGATCCTCTCCGGAGACGGGGACGCCTGGGCGGCCCTGGAGGACACCGCACCGGGCGGGGACCCGGCGTCGCGCCTGCTGCCTCTCCCGGTCACCGGACCGGACCTGGTGGCCGCGGTCGAGGGGGCGCTGGGGGCCCCCTCGGCGCCGACCGCCGTCGCGCCGACCCGGCTCGCGGGGCCGGCGGCGGCCCCGTCGCGTCCGGCCGACGAGCCGTCGGAGGCGGACGAGGCACCCGCACCGGTCCCGCCGGCCGGGCACGTCATCGACCTTCGAGGCGGCGAGGCGGAGCAGGCGCGCGCCGCCGACGTCCGCGCCGCGGTGCGGCGCCTGCTCGAGCAGGTCGACGAGGTGTACGGCGTGCCCGAGAGCGCGGCCGTGGTCCTCGCGGAGGCTCGGGCGCGGGTCGGCGCGGACGCCGCGGTCCTGCTCGTGGCCGACGGCGAGCGCTGGCGCCCGGCGGCGGTCGAGGGGCTGACGGACGAGGAACGGGTGGACGTGCTCCCCCCGTCGTCCTGGGTGGCCTCGACGATCGGCTCGGCCCGCCGTGGCCTCGTCGTCGAGGACACCGACCTGGCCCGGGAACGCCTCGACGGCGTCGGACTCGGCGCGCGGCGCCACGTCCTCGTGGCTCCGATGGCCCCGTCCGGGGCCGTCGTCGTCCTCGCCAGGGAGGACCCGGCGTTCACCGACGGCGAGGTGTCCTCGCTCGTCGACCTGGCCGAGGAGGCCGGGCCTCTGCTCGTGGCCGCGCAGGACGCCCGCTCGCTGGCCAGGGCGCTGGCCCCGTTGCGTGACGTGGAGGCCCTCCCCGAGCGCGTGTCCGGCTGATCCCCGCCCTCGTCTGTCAGTCTTGACCCTGTGGCAGGGGTGACGCGCGTCCGGGTCGACGTCCGCATGACCGTCGTCCTGGTCCGGATGTTCGTCTACGCGGTCTGTCTCACCCTCGTCCTGCTCAGCGGGACCATCCCCAACCACGGCCTCACGGTGGTCGGCCTGTTCGTCGTGGCCGTCGCGGCGAGCGTGCCGAGCGGCTCGGACACGGTGAACCGCTGGCGGCCGGTGGGCGAGGCGGTGGCCACCGTGGCGCTCACCTGCGGCACCGGGCACGTCGAGCAGGCCCTGCTCCCCTACCTGATCGCCCCGGCGCTGGACGCGGGACTGCTGGGCGGGCTGCGGGTCGTGCTCTACGAGACCGGGTTCGCCTCCGCCACCCTGCTGGTGTGCGGCTTCCTCGAGCAGCCCGACGACATCCGCGACTTCACCTCCTTCGCTGCGCAGTGGGTCGTGCTCTCCCTGGCCGTCGGCCTGCTGGCCGCGTGGGTACGCCGGATCCGGGTCCAGCAGGCGGTCAACTCCTCCTCGTCCTACGCGGCGGCCTATCGCCTGCTCTCCCAGCTGCGCCTGGTCTCGAGGCAGCTCTCCGGCGGCCTGGACGCCGTCGTGCTGGGCCAGGCGATGCTGCAGGGGATCCGGGCCCGGCTGCGCTACGCGCGCGCCGCGCTCTTCGTGCGCTCCGAGGGCGGTCGGCTGATCCCCCTGGCGTGCGCCGGGACCGACCGGGTCGACTGGACGCCGGCCATCGACGACGACTCGCCGTGGGCCGAGGCCTGGTCGACCGGCGCCCCGCAGCGGGTGGGCCAGACGTTCACCGCCGGCGAGGGCGGCTTCGCGGCGGTGCTCCCGCTGCGGGTCGGCATGCGCACGATCGGGCTGGTGGGGGTCGAGCGCGTCGAGGCGCCCTTCCACGACGACGCGCTGGCCGACGCGGAGGCGCTGCTCGACGAGGGCGCGCTGCGGCTGGAGACCGCGCTGCTGTTCAGCGAGATCCGCCAGATCGCCACCGCGGAGGAGCGCCGCCGGGTCGCGCGGGAGATCCACGACGGGATCGCCCAAGAGCTCGCCTCGCTGGGCTACGCGGTCGACGACATGTCCTACCGCGCCACCGACGAGGAGGCCCGCGAGCAGCTGCAGGCACTGCGCCGCGAGATCACCCGGATCATCAGCGAGCTGCGACTGTCGATCTTCGACCTGCGCAGCGAGGTGCAGCCGTCGGCCGGCCTGGCCACGGCCCTGTCGGACTACGCCCGCCAGGTTGGGGCCACCTCGCACCTGACCGTGCACCTCGTGCTCGACGAGTCGCCGTCTCGCCTGCGGGCCGACGTCGAGACCGAGCTGCTGCGGATCGCGCAGGAGGCCATCACCAACGTCCGCAAGCACGCCGGGGCGCGCACACTCTGGGTCACCTGCCGGATCGCGCCTCCGGCGGCGCTCCTGCGAGTCGAGGACGACGGGCGCGGGCTGGGCCCGGGACGACTCGACAGCTACGGGTTGGAGATCATGAAGGAGCGGGCTGCCAGGATCGGGGCCAGCCTCAACGTCGCCGAGCGTGACGAGCGTGGCACGGTGGTGGAGGTCGTCATCGGCGGCCAGGAAGAGCCGGGTGGGCGTACCCGGCGGGAGGGAGAGCTCGGTGCCCACGACAGTGCTGCTCGTCGATGACCACGAGCTGATCAGGCAGGGGCTGCGGCGGGCGTTCGAGCGAAGCGGCGACTTCGAGGTCCTCGCCGAGTCGGGAACGGTGAGCGACGGGGTCCGTCAGGCTGGCGCCCTGCGGCCGGACGTCGTCGTGGTCGACGTACGGCTGCCGGACGGCAGCGGGCTCGAGCTGGTCCGCCAGATCCGCGGGGAGCGCGACGACATCGGGATCGTGGTCCTCACCATGTACGCCGGCGACGAGCAGCTGTTCGCGGCGCTGGACGCGGGGGCCAGCGCGTTCGTGCCCAAGGACGCTCCCACCGACGACGTGGTGGCCGCTGCCCGACACGCCGCGGCGAACCCCCGCGCGTTCACCGCGAGCGACCTCGGCGAGGCGATGAAGCGCCGCCTGACCCCGACCGGGCCTCAGCTGTCCCCCCGGGAGAAGGAGGTGCTGCAGCTGCTCGCCGACGGTCTCGGCGTCGCCCAGATCTCCCGACGGCTCTACATCAGCGAGTCGACGACGAAGACCCACATCTCGAAGCTGTACGAGAAGCTGGGTGCCGCCAACCGGGCACAGGCGCTGATGACCGCGCTGCGACTGGGACTGATCAAGCAGGACGGCCCGTCGCCGCTGTGAGCGGACGCGACGCGGGGGTCTCCGCGGTCGAGTACGCCCTGCTGCTCGCCGGGATCATCCTCGTCGTCATCGCTTCGGTCGTGGCGCTCACCCGCGTCGTCGGGGAGCGGTACACGACCGACTGCACCCAGGTGGGGACCGGCGGGGTGAGCGCCGCCCCGAGCCCCTGCCCCTAGCCACGGGGTCCGAACCGAGGATCCCCGGGTCCTCCATTCGGGGGATGGCAACGGGACCGCTGGCCCGATGACGGTGGGTGCCCATCGCCCTTCACGATGGTGAGGCTGGGCTCGAGGGGGGCTCAGCAGTTCGTCACAGGAAGGACCTGGATGTTCGCGCGCGTACGCCGCACCCTGAACGCACGTGGGGAGGACGGCGCGTCGGCGGTCGAGTACGCCCTGCTGGTCGCTGCGATCGCGGCCCTGATCATCGTCGTGGTCTTCGCCTTCGGTGGTCTGGTCCGCAGCATCTTCCAGAACACCTGCAACGACCTGAAGGACAAGACGAGCAACTCCAGCTCCGACTGCGGCAACGGGAGCAGCGGGGGCTGACCGGCGACGGCCGGTGCCCGCCGTTCCCGTGCACCACCACCACCGACGTCGGTCGAAGCCCCGGCGTCGGAGCGACCCGACGTCCTGGGGGGGACCGTCATGGACCACACCGTGCCCGACGACGGCCGCACGGCCACCGTCGACGAACGTCGAAGCCTCGCGAGCGAGTACGCGCTCGCCGCGGCGACCCTGCTGACCGTCCTCGTGGTGGCCGGCGTCGCCGCCCTCACCGCCCACCACCTGCTCGGCCAGGGGTGCGAGAGCCTGGCTCAGTCCGCGAGCGCGACCGTCCCGGCCGTCTGCCGCTGATCGATGCCGCCCGGCGGCCGGGCGGTGTCGGAGAGGCCCATGTCGCGCTCCAGACGCACGATCCGGCGGCGCTCGCGCCAGCGCTCCCACGCCCCGACCGCGAGCATCGTGGCCACGGCGTAGAGCCACCCGAGGAGCACGTCGGTGACGTAGTGCTCCCCGCAGTAGACCAGCGCCAGCCCCATCGCCACCGGGTAGGCGAACAGCCACAGCCGGGGCCACACGGGACGGCGTTCGAAGATGAGGAACAACGCGATGAGCATCGAGAATCCGGCGTGCAGCGACGGGACCGCCGCGACGTAGTTCGCGTGAGCCGAACCGACCCGCAGCCAGTGCTCCGTGGGGGCCATGTGCAGGGCCGCCATCCCGTGCCCGGTGATCGGGCGCACCCCGGTGATGTAGCCCTGGTAGTCAGCCAGCCAGGGCGGCGCGGCCGGGTAGAGCACGTACGTGGCCAGGCCGGCGATCGCCAGCACGAGGAAGCGCCGCATGAAGCGGGCCCAGCGCCGCCGGGACACGATGTACAGGGCGGTCCCGAGCGCGAACGTGGCGATGAAGTGCGACAGGTAGACCAGTCCGGCGGCCTCGTCGTACCAGTGCACGACGGAGGGGTTGTAGAAGTGCGCCTGCAGCCACGCGGTCGGCACGACGCCGTGGAAGAGCAGCTTGTCGGTGTCGATCGTCCAGGTGTAGTGCGTGGGGATGCCGAGCATGGTCGCCCAGCCGCGGGTGTAGTCGTAGAGCCACAGGACGGCGAAGAGCGGCAGCCAATCGAGCAGGATGCGGTGCACCTTCACCCCGCGGCCCACGTTGGCCACGAGGATCACGACGAGGACCCAGATCATCTGGCCGAGCCGGGTGACGGGCGGGCCCATGATCCACCACGAGTAGAAGAACGCGCCGACGGCGAGCAGGACGGCCAGGGCGCGCCAGGAGACCAGGCGTCGGACCAGCACCAGGTCAGGAGAGAGCGCGGTCACCTGCTGTTCATCCCTTCGACGACGCTCGGCTTCCCCAACTTCCCCGCGACGTCAGACCAGGGTGCCACATCACGGCCCCCGGACCGGCAGGGGGAGGTCCGGGTCGAGGAGCAGGGCCAGCCGGACGGCCGCCGTGTCCCACCGCCAGTCCCGCTCCACCCACGCGCGACCCGCTCGGCCCATGGCCGCGGCCAGTTCCGCGTCGCTGAGCAGCCGCGCGAGCCGCGCGACGACGGCGTCGAGGTCCGCTCCGGGCACGACGTAGCCGGTCTCCCCGTCCAGGACGGCGTCGGGGGCGCCGCCGGAGTCGCCGGCCAGGACCGGCAGCCCGGTCGCTGAGGCCTCGAGGTAGACGATGCCGAGGCCCTCGACGTCGAGGCCGCGGTGGCGCGTCCGGCACGGCATCGCGAAGACGTCGCCCGCCGCGTAGTGCAGGGCGAGCTCCGCGCCCGGCACCGACCCGGTCAGCACGACGTCGTCGGCCACGCCGAGCCGCTCGGCGAGGCCACGCAAGCGGTCGCGGTACGGGCCGCCGCCCACGAGCAGCAGGGCCACGCCGTCGACCTGCCGGCGCAGGGCGGGCAGCGCGCGGATCAGCGTGTCCTGGCCCTTGCGCGGCATCAGACGGGAGACGCACACGACGACCGGGCGTCCCTGCAGGCCGTACCGGGCACGGATGGCGCCACCGTCGAGCCCGGGCCGGAAGGTCGAGTCGTCCACGCCCGGGGTGAGCCGGACCAGCTTCGCGACGTCAGGGGCGGCCACGGCGGCTGCGATCCGGCCCCTGGTGTAGGCCCCCAGGAAGGTGAGCACGTCAACTCCGGCGGCCACCCGGCGCACCACCTGGGCGGTCCCGGGCAGCCCAGCCCAGCCGGCCTCGTGGCCGTGGGTCAAGGCGACGATGCGACGGGCTCCGGCGGCTCGCAGGCGGGGCGCGAGCAGACCCAGGGGCGCCGCCGCGCCGAACAGGACTCGGTCGCAGGAGAAGCCTCGCAGCAGCTCCGCGGCCCGCCCGCCCACGGCTGGGGTGGGCAGCAGCACCCGGTGCGGGTGGCGCACCACCGGGAAGGGCTGGACGGCGTCGAAGGCGGCGGCGCCGCGCCACTGGGAGGCGTACACGACGACCGAGTCAGCCTCTTGTCGCCGTAGCAGCTCGTGGACGAAGGTCTGGATGCCGCCGGGCCGCGGCGGGAAGTCGTTGGTCACCACCAGCGTCCGCGACACGAGCGAGCACCCTAGTGCGCCAGCCTCCTCAGCTCGGCTCGCCAGGCAGCGGTGAAGGCAGCCAACGAGGTGCCCAGGTCGCGGCGCATGACCCGCGCGGTGGCCACGCCCGGGGCCGTGCCCGACCGGACCTCGGCGGTCACGTCCCGGAAGAACCGGCGCAGCCCGGCCGTCCCGTACGTGCGCACCAGCAGCCGGACGGCGACATCGGCGTCGGCGTACGCGACGGCCCCGACCCGCGGGTCCGCGCCGCTGAAGGCGGCCGCCGACGGCAGCCGAGCCGGGGGTCCGGTCCGGGCAGCGGCGGCGAGGCCCGCCTGCGCGAGGACCCGCTCGGGCACGCCGGTGCCGGCGAAGCCCACCTCGTCGGCCACTCCCTCGGACAGCCAGGTCGGCGGCCCCGGGCGCGCGGCCGCCTGGGCCGCCACATGGGTCGTCTCGTGGGTCACCACCACGCGGCGCCCGAGGGCATCGAGCCGCGCCCAGACACCCGGGTTGGGATAGACGCGGCTGCCGACGAAGGCTCCGGGCGGCAGCCCCGGCGGGCCCTGGCCGGTGGTGACCGCGGCGAAGCCGGCCGCGAGAGCGGGCGCGTCCCCGATCTGGGCGGCGAACTCCCCCAGCGTCGCGGCACCGACGATCACCACCCGGCGGCTCCAGTCACCGCCCCAGAACCCGCTGACGCGGGGTACGGCTCGGGCGCCGGCCGCCGCCAGCGCGGCCAGGGTGCCCCGCGAGGCGTCGCCGACGCCCAGGGCCGGGCCGTCGGCGAGCGCGCGTAGGCGCGCCGGGGGCGGCGCGAGGTCGGCCAGGTCGGCCGGCCCGAGCGCGGCGTCGCGGACGACCACGGGCCGCCCGGCGGCATCGGGGCGCAGGGTGAGCTCCCGCCGGGTCACCAGGCCCACCTCCTCCCAGCCGAGCAGGCGCGTGGTCTCGCCGGCCCGCACGACAAGCGCGCCGCCCTCGACGCGAGCGCCGGTGAGGTAGCCACCTGGCGCCGGGGTGTCCGTCATGACGAGCCGGGGGCCGCCCAGCGGGGTGGCGGCCAGGGCTCGGGCACGCACGTGCGCCGCCACAGCGGCGCCCACCTGCGCCTCGGTCCACGCCCGGGGGCCCCCGAGCGTGAAGCCGACCGCGTGCTGCGGCTGGCTCGCCGGCGGCTGGCTGACCCGAGGCGGGGCGATCGGGCGCGCAACCGACCGGCCGGCGCGTGGCGTAGGGGCCAGGAGCAGGCCGGCGGCCGCGACGGCGGCCAGCGAGCCGGTCAGCAGGGCCCGCCGGCTCCTCACACCAGGCGGACGGCTCCGCTGAAGGGCATCGAGAAGACCCCGGCCACGGTCACTCCCTCACCGGGGTTGGCCGCGTGCACGATGCGGCCGTTGCCGATGTAGATGCCGACGTGGTGGATCGGTGAGTAGTAGAAGACCAGGTCGCCGGGCTGCAGGTCGTTCGCGGAGACGTGGCGGCCGTAGTGGAACTGCTGGCCGGACTGGTGGGGCAGATAGACCCCCACCGAGCGGTAGGCCGCCATGGTCAGGCCCGAGCAGTCGAAGGCGGAAGGCCCCGCGGCACCGTAGACGTAGCGCTTGCCGACCTGGCGCAGCGCGAAGGCGACGGCGCCGGCGGCGCGCCCGGACGCGTGCCCGACGACCTTCGGCAGCTGGACGCTGCGCGTGCGCACGCGCGAGGGCTGCGCGTGGACGTACGCGCGTGCGCGGGCGGCCGCCGCCCGGGCGGCAGCGGCCCGCTCGGCGAGCAGCTTGGCCCGCTGGTCGGCGCGCATCGAGGCGAGCAGCCGCTTCTCGGCCGCCACCTTGGCGTTGATCTGGGCCTTGGCCGCAGCCGCGTCGGCGCGCGCGGTGCGGACCAGGGCGAGCTTCTGGCCGGCCGCCAGCTGGTCGGAGGCGAGCTCCTGCTCGGCGGTCTGGACCCGGCGCAGGACGTCCTCGCGCTGGCGGGTCAGGCTCTCCACGGCGGCCGCCTGCGCCAGATAGGTCGCGGGGCTGGCCGCGGACAGCAGGGACAGCGACGAGCCGCCGGCATCGCTGCGGTACAGCGTCGCCACGATGGTGGCGATGTCGCCCTTGAGGCTGTCCAGGGTGGCCTGGGCGGCGGCGACCTTGGCCTGCAGCTTGGTGTAGGCGCTCTGCGCGGTCGCCAGGTTCATCTCGGCGGCGTTGTAGCGCTCGGCGGCGATCTCGGCCTGGTTCTGCAGCCGGTCCAGGTCACGGGAGACCTGGGCGATGCTGCGGGTGGGCGCGGCCTGGCTCGACGCGGGGAGCAGCGTCAGCGCGCATCCGGCGATGGCGAGGGCGACGAGCGCGCGTCGCAGCGGCAGACGCAGTTGGCGGCGGGTCGCCACGGGTGGCGGCTCTCCTCTTCCTCGGCCGCCTACCGGGTGAGCTGACGGGTTCGGGCGGGGAAGCGCGCCCTACGCCGGCCCGACGAGCGGCCCGGCGATTCACCCCAGGGACTTGGGTCCCCGGCTCGGGCGTCCTCGCGACCACGGTCGCGACTGGCCCGACTCGGCGGGGGTGGCGGCGCCCCTGGCAGGGACGAGGTCCGACACCCGGCGTGCACCTTAGCGACGTCCGGCGTGACAGATCAAACCCCCACGCCGATGGCCGGCGGAAGATCCGGCGGGCCGTGGGGGTGTGCGCCAGGGTCGCCGGGTTCGCCGGGTGCCGGCACCAGCCGCAGCGGGGGTACCAGGCCGGAGCCGGCCAGGACCGCGATCGCTGCGCGCTCGGCCTCCTCCAGCTCCACCGCGGCAACCGCGCCGGTCCCGTCCCGCTCGGCCCCGGGCGGCCCCAGCAGGACCGTGACCACGCAGTCGTGGCAGGCCACGTCCCGGACCGCGCACGTCGCGCACTCGATGATCATCGCGTCCTCCAGCGGCCCTCGGCCCTCGTCGGCGCCCGCCACGCTAGGACGACCCCCCGACAACCCCGGTGACCGGCCGCCTTGGTGTCCGTGGACCAGGAGGATGTCCGGCGGCTAGGAGCGCTCGAGACGGCGCAGGAGGGCGGTCGACGCCACCGGGCGAGCGCCCGCGGCGCGCACGCCGTCGGCCACCTCCCGATCGCTCGACACCACGACGACGGGCCGTCCGGTGGGCTCGGCGCGGACCAGCCGGCGGATCACCTCGTCCGCGGTCGTGCCGGCCGGGCTGAACAGGACCCGCACCCCGCGCGGGGCGGGGCTCGGTGCCGGGACGTCGAGGCTGGCCCCGTCGAAGACGACGCTCACCTCCGCCCCGGTCTGCGCGACCAGGGCGGCCAGGCGGGTCGTGAGGCGGGCCCGCTGCTCCTCCAGCGACAGCCCGCCGAATCCGGTCTTGGTCACGTTGTAGCCGTCCACGACCAGGTGCACCTGCGGCAGGGCGAGCAGCTGGTCCAGGTGCGCGGGGTCATCGCGGTCGAGGGCGCGGGCCCGTACGTCCTCCGCAGCGCCCGCGCGGGCGTCCACCCCGTCCCCGGGCCGTGCGCCCTCCGGGACCGGAGGCAGCGCCAGCTCGCGGCGCAGGCCCGCCGCGGCGTCCAGCACGGTGTCCAGGAGCAGCCGGAGCCGGACCTCCGCCACGCTGCGCCCCTCGCGGGCGGCCCGGCGCCCGGCCTCCAGCCCCGCCTCCGCCTCGGCCAGCCGGGCACGCACCCGACGCAGGTCGGCCTCCGCGGCCGCGACCTGCCGCCGCGCGTCCGCGGAGGCGGCCTCCGCGGACGCGGCCGCCGCCTGCGCCCGGGCCTGCTCCTCGGCGTACGACGCGCGTAGCTCTCGGACCTCGCGCCGGGAGGCGGCGAGCTCGCGGCGCACGGCCTCGAGCGCCTCCCGGGCGCTCGCCTGCTCGGCGCGCGCCTGGGCGCGGGCCGTCTCGAGCTGCTCGCGCACGCGCGCGAGCTCGGCTCTTTCCTGGGCGCCGCGCCCGGTCCGTGCCTCGTCCCGGACCTGCCGGACGGCCGCCGGCCACACCTCGGCGTCCAGCAGGTAGGCCACGGCGGCGACCTCGACGGGGTCCGCGGCCACCGGGAGCCGGCCCGCCTCGAGGGCCTCCGCCAGGTCCGGCGCGTCCTCGCGGGCGCGGGCCGCGACCCGCACCCGGAACCCGGGGTCGTTCTCGAGCGCGGCCGCGAGGGCCGTGGCGCCCGCGCGGGCGCGCTTGGCCGGCGCGAAGCGCGCGACGGCCCGCAGCCGCGGCGGCACCTGGTCGGCGGCCAGGGTCCCGAGCGCGGCCGCGGCCAGGACGGCCACCCGGTCCCGGACGGCGTCCGGCAGGGGTTGGCCGTCCGGCGACTCGCCGACGAGGTCCGGCGGCTCGGAGGTCACTCGCGCTCCGTCGGCGGCGGCGGGAGGTCGGCCTGCACCTCCTGGACCGCTACGTCGGCTCGCACGTCGGCGTCGGCACGGCGTACCAGCTCGACGGAGTCCAGCGCGTCGCACCAACGGCAGCGCACGGACTCGATCTGCTCCGAGAGGACCTCGGACTCCTCGACCCGTGCCTCCCCCGCGAGGTCGAGGTGGACGAACTCGCGGACCCGCGAGGAACGGGTCACGTCGAAGCGGGTGAGGTTGCCGCACCTGGTGCAGCGCCAGCGAGTGTCGGCGCGGGGCAAGGGGATGGGCACACGGACCTCCGGGAAGGGGCGGGGTCCTCAAGGCTAGGCGGCACCGGCCCGCGTCCGCCCGGCACGCCTGCGCGAAGTTGTCGGTGCCCGCACCTACCGTCGGGGAGGAGATGAGCGCCGAGACCCTCCCGGCCCGCCCGCACCAGGCGAGCTTCGACGAGCTGGGGACGCCGCTGCGCGAGGTCACCTTCGTCGTCGTCGACCTCGAGACCACCGGCGGGTCGGCGCAGGACTGCGAGATCACCGAGATCGGTGCGGTGAAGGTCCGTGCCGGGAGGGTCCTCGGGGAGTTCCAGACGCTGGTCCGCCCGAACGCCCCGATCCCCCCGTTCATCAGCGTGCTCACCGGCATCACCGACGGCATGGTCGCCTCGGCGCCCACGGTCGGGGCGGTGCTGCCGGCCTTCCTCGAGTTCGCCAAGGGCGCCGTCCTCGTGGCCCACAACGCGCCGTTCGACGTCGGCTTCCTGCGCGAGGCGGCCGGGCGCTGCGGCCTCGCGTGGCCCACGTGGGGGGTGCTGGACACAGCTCGGCTGGCGCGGCGGGTGCTCGCCCACGACGACGTCCCCGACTGCAAGCTGGCCACGCTCGCGCGCTACTTCCGCGCCACCACCGCGCCGGAGCACCGCGCGCTGTCCGACGCCCGCGCCACGGTCGACGTGCTGCACGGCCTCATCGAACGGGTCGGCACCGAGGGGGTCGCCTCCCTCGAGGAGCTGTCCACCTACTCCTCTCGGGTCCCCGCGGCGGTACGCCGCAAGCGGCACCTCGCCGAGGGCCTGCCGCACGCCCCCGGGGTGTACCTGTTCGAGGACGGGCGCGGGCGGGTGCTCTACGTCGGCAAGTCGGTCGACGTGGCGGCGCGCGTACGCACGTACTTCACCGCCGCGGAGACACGTGCGCGAATGGCCGAGATGGTGCGCCTCGCCGAGCGCGTGCGTCACGTGCCCTGCCCGACCACCCTGGAAGCCGAGGTCCGGGAGCTGCGGCTGATCGGCGAGCACAAGCCGCCGTACAACCGCCGGTCGCGCTTCCCGGAGCGGGCGCTGTGGCTCAAGCTCACCGTCGAGGCCTTCCCTCGGCTGTCCATCGTCCGCGCGGTGCGCGACGACGGAGCGACCTACCTGGGCCCGTTCGGCTCGAGACGAGCCGCCGAGGACGCGATGACGGCCGTCCACGAGGCCGTCCCGCTGCGGCAGTGCAGCGGGCGGCTGTCGCCCCGGCGGCGCGTGAGCCCGTGCGCGCTGGCCGAGATGGGCCGCTGCGGCGCCCCCTGCGCGGGCCGGGAGACCCCCGAGGCCTACGCCGCGCACGTGGCGCTCGTCCGATCGGCGATGCTCGCCGACGCCACCCCCCTGGTGCGCGGGATCGAGCGGCGGATCGGGCTGCTCAGCGACGCCCAGCGCTTCGAGGACGCTGCCGCCCACCGCGACCGGCTGGCCGCGTTCCTGCGCGCCGCCGGGCGGATGCACCGCTACGCAGGCGTGTCCGCGTGCGCCGAGCTGCTCGCGGCCCGACCGCGGCCGGACGGGGGCTGGGAGCTCGCCCTCGTGCGGCATGGGCGCCTGGCCGGCACCTCGGTCGTGCCCCGCGCCGTCGCCCCGCTGCCGTGGATCGATGCGCTCGTGGCGACCGGGGAGCAGGTCGGTGCGGGCGTCGGCCCGACCTCGGCCGGGTCGGCGGAGGAGCTCGACTGCGTGCTGCGCTGGCTCGACGGCGACGGGGTCCGGCTGGTCCGCCTCGAGGGCACCTGGGCCTCCCCCGCCGGGTGGGACGCGGGCCTCCTGGAGCGCTACGGCGGCCGCGTACAGTCCGGCCCATGGTGACCGCGCTCGTCCAGATCCGCTGCGACGTCCATCGCATCCCCGAGGTGGCCGAGGCCGTCGCCGCCATCGACGGCGTGAGCGAGGTCTACTCCGTCACCGGCGACATCGACCTGGTGGCGATCGTGCGCGTACGTGCCCACGAGGAGCTCGCCGAGGTGATACCAGGCCGGATCAACGCGGTCGACGGCATCGTCGCCACGGAGACGCACATCGCGTTCCGCACGTACTCCCGGCACGACCTCGAGGCGGCCTTCTCGCTCGGCCTCGACGAGGGGGTCTGAGCGCCGGTCGGCTCAGCCCCTCCCGGCCACCTCCTGGGCGGTCTCCACCCAACGCGCCAGGACGGCCGCGGCGGCGCCGCCGTCCACCGCCGCGCTCGCCCGTTCGAGGGCGGCCCGAAGTGCCTCGACGGGGGTCTCGTCGCCCCCCTCCAGCGCGACCAGGGCCGCGGCGGCGTTGAGCAGGACCGCGTCCCGGACCGGGCCGGGCTCCCCCGCGAGCACCCGCCGGACCACGGCCGCGTTGAAGGCCGGGTCCGCTCCGCGCAGGTCGCCGGGCGACGACGCGGGGATCCCGAGCTCGCGGGGGTCGAGGCTTCGCTCCCGGACCTGGCCGTCCGCGACCCACCACACCCGGGAGGTCGTCGTCGTGGTCAGCTCGTCGAGGCCGTCGTCGCCGCGGAAGACCAGGGCTCGCTGCCCGCGGCGCGCGAACACCTGGGCCATCACCGCCGCGAGCCGTGGGTCGGCGCACCCGATCGCCTGGGCGCCCGGCTGTGCCGGGTTGGTCAGCGGGCCCAGGAAGTTGAAGACCGTCGGGACACCGAGCTCGCGGCGGACCCCGGCTGCGTGGCGCATGGCCGGGTGGAACACCTGCGCGAAGCAGAAGGTGATGCCGGCACGGGCACCCACCTCGGCGACCTGAGCGGGCGTCAGGGTGAGCGGCAGGCCGAGGGCCTCGAGCACGTCCGCGGTGCCGCAGGCGGAGGACGCGGCGCGGTTGCCGTGCTTGACCACGCGCGCCCCGGCGCCCGCGGCGACCAGCGCCGCCATCGTCGACACGTTGACCGTGTGCGCCAGGTCGCCGCCGGTCCCGACGACGTCGACCGCCGGGCCGGGGACCTCGATGCGGTGGGCGTGGCCCAGCATGGCCGCGGCCAGGCCGTCCATCTCCTCCGGCGACTCCCCCTTCGCGCGCAGGGCCACCACGAACGCTGCCACCTGGGCGTCGGTCGCCTCGCCGTCCATGACGCGGTCCATGGCCCACGACGCCACCTCCGCCGTGAGGGGCTCCCGGCGCAGGAGCGTGCCCAGGACCGCCGGCCAGGCCGGGGAGGTCACGCTCAGGCCACGGGGCGGGCGAGCCGGCGACGCAGCAGGGTCGCCGCGGTGTCGGCCAGCACCCGGGGGTCGAGGGGGTGCGGGACGGCGGCGTCGGCGCGCGACCACGTCGCCAGCCACAGGTCCGTCGGGCGCCCGGTGAGGACGAGCAGCGGCGGGCAACGGTAGATCTCGTCCTTCAGTTGCCGGGCGATGCCCATGCCACCGGCCGGGACCGCCTCCCCGTCGAGGATGGCGAGGTCGACGCCCCCCGCGTCCATCACCCGGATCAGGGCCGGCTCGGTGGCCACCTCGACCACGTCCACGAACGGGACGTCCCTGGCCGGGCGGCGCCCGAGCGCGCGCACCACGGCCGCTCGGGTCGTCCGGTCGTCGCTGTAGACGACCACCCGCGCCCGTGGCTGGGGCGCGTCGTCGCGAGGCGTCGAGGAGCTGCTCACGGGTCGCGATCGTACAAGTGCGAGGTACTTCGGGGGGTCGGGGTGTCGTCGGGACGGGTTGCTGCCAGAATCACCCGCGTGGCGACGACGACGGCCCCGCTCCGGACCTCCCCAGCGGCGCACCCGGCGGGGGTCAACCGGCCGAACATGGTCGCGGTCGGGACGATCGTCTGGCTCAGCTCGGAGCTGATGTTCTTCGCGGGCCTGTTCGCCATGTACTTCACCCTTCGCTCGGTCGCCGGCGAGAAGCTCTGGCGCGAGACCAACTCTGCGCTCAACGTGCACTTCGCCCTGCTCAACACCACGGTCCTGGTGCTCTCGTCCGTGACCTGCCAGATCGGCGTCTTCGCCGCCGAGCGCGGCGACGTCAAGCTGCTGCGCCGCTGGTTCGGGATCACCTTCCTCATGGGTGCCTTCTTCATCGGAGGGCAGATCTACGAGTACGTCAGCCTGGTCCACGAGGGCATCACGCTGAGCAGCTCGGGGTACGGATCGGTCTTCTACCTGACCACCGGGTTCCACGGGGCGCACGTCACCGGTGGCCTCATCGCGTTCCTGTTCGTCCTGGGCCGCACGTACGCCGCACGACGCTTCACCCACGAGCAGGCGACCAGCGCCATCGTCGTCTCGTACTACTGGCACTTCGTCGACGTGGTGTGGATCGGCCTCTTCTGCACCATCTACCTCCTCAAGTGACAGGCAGACCGTTGGCTCCTCTCACCCGCATGCGGCGCAGCCGCCTCGCCACACCGCTGCTGCTGCTGGTCGCCCTGATGGCGGTCGGGGTGATCTACGCCGCCCTCGGCGGGTCGGGCCGGGCGTCGGCCGACTCGGCGACGAGCACGTCGACGGTCGAGACGGGACGGCAGCTGTTCATCGACGGCTGCTCCACCTGCCACGGGGTCAACGCACAGGGGACCAGCTTCGGGCCCTCGCTCATCGGCGTCGGCGCGGCCGCCGTCGACTTCCAGGTGGGCACCGGCCGGATGCCGCTGGCCCAGCCCGGGCCGCAGGCCCAGCGCCGACCGGTCCAGTACACCGACCAGGAGATCGCCGCGATGGCGGCGTACGTCGCCACGCTCGGCCCCGGACCGGCGATACCCACCCAGCAGGACCTGGACATCAGCAACGTGTCCGACGCGCAGATCGCGCTCGGCGGCAAGCTGTTCCGGACCAACTGCGCCTCCTGCCACAACTTCGTCGGGGCCGGTGGCGCGCTCAGCCGCGGCCGCTACGCCCCGAGCCTGACCCACACGTCCCTGCAGCACATGTGGGAGGCGATGGTCACGGGGCCGGAGAACATGCCGGTGTTCGCCAACACGACCCTCACCCCGGACGACAAGCGCGCGATCATGGCCTACATCGTGCGCATGCAGAACGCGCCCAACCCCGGCGGCTTCGCGCTCGGGCACGTCGGGCCGGTCCCTGAGGGCGTGGTCATCTGGGTCGTCGGCCTCGGGCTGCTCGCCGGTGTCGCCGTCTGGATCGGAGCGAAGGTGTCATGAGCGAGATCGTCCGCCCGGACTCCGAGCACCTCGCCCCAGAGAACCCCGACGCCCCCGGTCTGCCCGCGCACCGGCTGCGCCGCACCGACGTCGACCCGATCGCGACGAAGCGGGCAGAGCGACAGGTCGCGAACCTGTTCCTCGTCGCCATCATCGCGACCGTCGGGTTCGTCGTCGCCTTCGTGGCGTTCCCGTCGCCGCACAAGTACATCACCATCATCCCCGGCGTCCTGCAGGACATCAGCGCGTCCAACTTCTTCCTCGGCATGACCCTCGCCATCTCGTTGCTGGCCATCGGGGTCGGGGCCATCCACTGGGCGAAGAAGCTCATGTCCGACGTGGAGATCGTCGAGCTGCGCCACCCGTCGGCGTCCTCCGCGCAGGATCGCGCTGAGTTCCAGGAGGTCTTCGAGACCGGGGTCGCGAGCAGCGGGATCAAGGAGTACAAGCTCATCCGACGCACCCTGATCGGGGCGATGCTCGTGCTCCCGATCCCGGCGCTCCTGCTCTTCCGCGACCTCGGGCCGCTCCCGCGCAAGAAGCTGTCGACGACCGCTATCCACAAGGGCGTACGGCTCGTGGTCGACGGGACGCAAGCTCCCCTGCGTCCGTCGGACATCCCCATCGGGGCGCTCGTCAACGTCGTGCCCGAGAACCTGCAGGCCATCGAGGAGGCCGCCGGGACCCTCGACGAGCGCGGCAAGGACGCACTCATGATCATCCGGATGCGGCCGGACCAGATCATCGCCCAGCAGGGAGCGAACTGGGATGTCGAGGGCATCCTCTGCTTCAGCAAGGTGTGCACGCACGCCGGCTGCCCGCTCGGTCTCTACGAGCAGCAGACGCACCACATGCTCTGCCCCTGCCACCAGTCGACCTTCGACCTCTCCGACGCTGGTCGCGTGATCTTCGGTCCGGCGGCACGGAGCCTCCCTCAACTCGCGATCACCACGAATGCGGACGGATACTTGGTGGCGGCACAGGGATTCACCCAGCCGGTCGGGCCGAGCTTCTGGGAGCGCTCATGAGCGAGCACGCCGAGCCCGCCCCTGCGGGCGAGGAGACCAAGCCGCGCACGGCACTCGGCAAGACAGGCACCTTCCTCGACGACCGCACCGGCGGTGCGAAGGGCCTGAAGGGTCTGCTGGGCAAGGTCTTCCCCGACCACTGGTCGTTCATGCTCGGCGAGATCGCCCTCTACAGCTTCATCGTGCTGCTGCTCTCGGGCGTGTACCTGACCCTGTTCTTCAAGCCCTCGCAGACCGAGGTCATCTACCACGGCTCGTACGTCCCGCTGGACGGGCTGCCGATGACAGAGGCGTACTCCTCCACGCTGCACATCTCCTTCGACGTGCGCGGCGGTCTGCTCATGCGTCAGATGCACCACTGGGCGGCGCTGCTGTTCGTCGCCGCCATCACGGTGCACCTCTTCCGCGTCTTCTTCACCGGCGCGTTCCGCAAGCCGCGCGAGCTGAACTGGCTCATCGGCGTCGGCCTGCTGACCCTGGGCCTCGTCGAGGGCTTCGCGGGCTACTCGCTGCCCGACGACCTGCTGTCGGGCACGGGCCTGCGCATCGCCGAGGGCATCGTGCAGGCGATCCCCGTGGTCGGCACGTATCTGGCGAGCTTCGTCTTCGGCGGGGAGTTCCCCGGCAACGACTTCATCCCGCGGCTGTACGCGATCCACATCCTGCTCGTGCCCGGCCTGATCCTGGCCCTGATCACGGCGCACCTGTTCCTCGTCGTCTACCACAAGCACACGCAGTACCCGGGGCCCGGGCGTACCGAGAACAACGTGGTCGGCTACCCCCTGCTGCCGGTGTATACCGCCAAGGCGGGCGGGTTCTTCTTCGTGGTCTTCGGCGTCATCACGCTGCTGGCTGCGGTGGTGACCATCAACCCGGTGTGGCTGTTCGGCCCGTACAACCCCTCCCAGATCAGCGCCGGCTCCCAGCCCGACTGGTACATCGGCTTCCTCGACGGCGCCCTGCGCATCATGCCCAACTGGGAGTCCCACATCCTCGGGCACACCATCAGCTGGAACATCCTGCTGCCCGCCGTCGTGATCCCCGGGATCCTGTTCACCGTGCTCGGCGCCTATCCCTTCATCGAGGCGTGGGTGACCGGTGACCGCCGCGACCACCACCTGCTCGACCGGCCGCGCAACATGCCGACCCGGACCGGGCTCGGGGCGATGGCGATCTCGTTCTACCTGCTGTTGTGGATCTCCGGCGGCAACGACATCATCGCCACCCGCTTCGACCTGACCATCAACGAGATCACCCGCGCCATGCAGGTGCTCGTCTTCGTCGTCCCACCGCTCGTGTACGTCGCCACGAAGCGCATCTGTCTCGGGCTGCAGCACCGTGACCACGACAAGCTCATGCACGGCTGGGAGACCGGCATCATCCGCCGGCTGCCCTCGGGTGAGTTCGTCGAGATCCACGCGCCGATCGAGGAGGAGGAGCAGGTCACCATCCTGCAGGCGGGTCGCACGAAGCCCGCTGCGCTCCCCGCCCCGCCGGAGACCGACGAGAACGGTGTGCCGGCTCCGGGCGGCCGGATGGCCCGCCTGCGCTCACGGCTCTCGCGCTGGTACTACTCGGAGAGCGTGTCGACGCCGACCGAGGAGGAGCTGCACGAGGCGGCCCACCACGCCCAGGAAGAGTTGGAGAACCAGCAGCGCCAGCTCGACGCCATCGGCGTCGCCCCGAGCGCCGAGGACGAGCAGCAGCTCACCACCGGTCACTGAGCCTGTTCGGCTAGGCCGTGCGCAGGGCGTCGCCCTTGAGCCAGGTGGACCACGGGACGTTCCAGTCGGTCCAGCCGTTGCCCGGCTCGAGGTGGCGCGGGGAGTTGATGAACCTGACCACGTCCCCGACCTTCGAGATGCCGT
Source organism: Actinomycetes bacterium (assembly GCA_035506535.1). Classification (NCBI taxonomy): domain Bacteria; kingdom Bacillati; phylum Actinomycetota; class Actinomycetes; species Actinomycetes bacterium. Next base: position 46,008 of record DATJPE010000075.1, read on the forward strand.
AGAGCCACTTGGCGTTCGCCAGCGACATGCCCGTGCAGCCGTGGGACACGTTGGCGAACCCCTGTTCGGCCTGGGACCAGGGCGCGGCGTGCAGGAACTCACCCGACCAGGTCACCCGCATCGCCCAGTACACGGTCAGCCGGTAGTAGTTCGGTGAGTTCTTGGGGATGTTGATCGACGACGCGTCCATGACGCGGCTGGGTTCCTTGTCCAGGATGACCTTGATCCCATCGCGGGTGATGAACCCGGCCTTCCCGGTGGTCACCGGGATCACGCGCAGGACCTGTCCGTCGCGGGTCACGGTCAGGGTGTGCCTGGCCACGTCGACCGTGCTGACCATCGCGGACCCGATGTGGAAGGCGACGACACGCTTCTCGTCCCCCCAGGTGTCCTTGCCCGCGTGCACCCCGTCGAGGTCGATCGACAGCTTCACGTCGGTGTCGGCCGGCCAGTACGTCTTCGGCCGCCAGTGGACCTCGGAGTCGGAGACCCAGCTCCAGGCCCCGACGACCGGACGCGACGCGGTGACGACGAGGCGGCGCTCGACGGCGGCGCGGTCCGACACCGGCGCGCTGAGCCGGACGATGATCGGGATGCCCACGCCGACGACCGTCCCGCCGATGGGCGAGACGCTGGTCACCAGGCGATGGCCCGGCTTGACCGTGGTGAAGCTCGTCGACACCGACCGACCCACCCCGTCGGAGTCCACCCCGCGGGCCGTGACGGTGAACGTCGTGGCGTAGGGCAGCAGCCCGGCCTGCGAGCGCCACGCACCGTCGGCGCCGACGCTGCCCGGCACGGTCTGGCCGGTCATCGAGCGCAGCACCACCGTCTGCACCCGGCCGTTGTCCGCCCGGACGACCACCTGGGCGGTCGGCTGCACGCCGTGGGTGTCCGGCGCCGGCGTCACGCTCAGGGTCACCTTGGAGACCGGCTTCTGGCTGGGGGACGCCGAGGTGCGCGAGCCGGCGACGTGCCCGTCGGCCCCGGTCGTGCCGTTGGCCGAGGTGCACGCAGCCAGCAGGACAGGCACGAGGACGGCCAGGGCGATCCGTGCCGCCGCATGGCGGCGCCGCGGCACGGCCTGGACCGTCCCTGCGCTGCCCATGCTGCTCCCCGTGCGGTAGGCGGAACCTCCGCGCACCGCCCTAGTGCGCGTGGACCCCTCGGTAGTACTCGAACACGAACCCGATGGCCGAGGCGACCAGCATAAAGACCCCGAGCACCACGAGCCACATCGCGAACACGACGCCCAGGGCCAGCACGGCGGCGCTGGCGCCGACCGGCAGCGGCCACCAGCTGTACGGGCTGAAGAAGCCGAGGTCGCCCGCACCGTCGGCGACGTCCGCGTCGAGGTCATCCTCTGGTCTCGGATCGATCCGCCGCGAGGTGAAGATGAGGTAGTAGCCGACGATGAACCCGAGGCCCCCGCTGAGCACCAAGGCGGCAGTTCCCGCGGGCTCACGCGACAGGATCCAGTACGCCGCGGCGGCGATGCCGAAGAACACCGCCACGAGCGCGAAGAGGTACCCCTCGACCTTCATCGCTCCGCCTCCCCCGCCGACGCGACGACGTCCGGCTCGGGCTGGACCTGGGCGAGCAGGTTGGCACCGCTGGCCGCCGCCGGCGCGAGCTCAGGGTGGTGGAGGTCGAAGGCCGGGGACTCCGAGCGGATGCGCGGCAGGCTGTGGAAGTTGTGCCGAGGCGGCGGGCACGAGGTGGCCCACTCGAGCGAGCGACCCCAGCCCCACGGGTCGTCCACCTCGACGTGCGGCGCGTACTTCCACGTCGTGTACACGTTCCACAGGAACGGCAGGGTGGAGGCGCCGAGGACGAACGAGCCGATCGTGGACACCGTGTTGAGCGTGGTCCAGTGGTCGCTGGCGAGGTAGTCGGCGTAGCGACGTGGCATCCCCATGACGCCGAGCCAGTGCTGGACGAAGAAGGTGGTGTGGAACCCGATGAAGAGCAGCCAGAAGTGGATCTTGCCGAGCCGCTCGTCCAGCATCTTCCCGGTGAACTTCGGCCACCAGTAGTAGAAGCCGCCGAACATCGCGAAGACGACGGTGCCGAACACGACGTAGTGGAAGTGGGCCACCACGAAGTAGCTGTCGCTGACCTCGAAGTCCAGCGGCGGGGAGCTGAGGATGATCCCGGTGAGTCCGCCGAAGAGGAAGGTCACCAGGAAGCCCAGCACCCACAGCAGCGGGGTGTCGAAGGACAGCGAGCCTCGCCACATCGTGCCGATCCAGTTGAAGAACTTCACACCCGTGGGCACCGCGATGAGCATCGTCATGAAGGCGAAGAACGGCAGCAGCACCGCCCCGGTGACGTACATGTGGTGGGCCCAGACGGCCACTGACAGCGCCGCGATCGCGATAGTCGCGAAGATCAGCCCCTTGTAGCCGAAGATCGGCTTGCGGGAGAAGACCGGGATGATCTCGCTCACGATGCCGAAGAACGGCAGCGCGATGATGTAGACCTCGGGATGGCCGAAGAACCAGAACAGGTGCTGCCACAGGATCGGGCCGCCGTTGGCCGCGGTGAAGACCTGTGCTCCGAACCTACGGTCGATCTCGAGCACCAGCAGGGCGGCGGCGAGGATCGGGAACGCCAGCAGCACCAGCAGCGAGGTCACCAGGATGTTCCAGGTGAAGATCGGCATCCGGAACATCGTCATGCCCGGCGCTCGCATGCAAAGGATCGTGGTGATGAAGTTGACGCCACCCAGGATCGTGCCCAGACCGGTGAGGGCGAAGCCCATGATCCACAGGTCCGACCCGGCGCCCGGACTGAACTGGTCGCTGCTGAGCGGTGTGTAGAGGAACCAGCCGAAGCTGGCGGCGCCGCCCGGGGTGATGAACCCGGAGCACACGATCAGCCCGCCGAACAGGAAGAGCCAGTAGCTGAGCATGTTCAGGCGCGGGAACGCCACGTCGGGCGACCCGATCTGCAGCGGGACGATGCAGTTGGCGAAACCCACGAACAGCGGCGTCGCGAAGAGCAGCAGCATGATCGAGCCGTGCATGGTGAACAGCTGGTTGTACTGCTCCTCGCTGAAGAACTGCAGCCCCGGCCGGGCGAGCTCCGCGCGCATCATCAGCGCGAGGATCCCGCCGAAGAGGAAGAAGACGAACGAGGTGATCAGGTAGAGGAACCCGATGGTCTTGTGGTCGGTCGTCGTGATCCAGCGCACGACGATGCGCCCGCGTGGCTCGCGCCGGACCGGCGTCGGCTCCGGCTCGGGGGCGAGGCGCCGAGGCTCTTCGAGCAGCGTCACTGGTCCTAGCCTCCGATCCGCGTGCGGCCCTGCTTGCCCGTCACGTTCGTCAGCACCTTGCCGTTGATCTGCCCGTTCTGGCCGAGGGACTTCAGCAGCGCGATGTGGGCATCGAAGTCTGCCTTGCTGACCACCTTGACCTGGAACAGCATCCGCGAGTGGTAGGTGCCACAGAGCTCGGCGCACTCACCACGATAGGTCCCGATCCGCGTGGGCGTGAGGTCATAGGTGTTGATCCGCCCGGGGATGATGTCGCGCTTCTCGATGAACTCCACGACCCAGAAGTCGTGGATGACGTCGGGCGACGTCAACTCGAACTGCACGGTCTGGTTCACCGGCAGCCACAGTGTCGGCAGCTGCGCCGGGGAACCGACGTCGAAGGTGTCGGAGTCCAGGTAGTTGAACGTCCAGCTCCACCGGTAGCCGACGACGTTGACCCGCAGGTCCGGATGGTCGGTGACCGCCGTGAGCTTCGCCTCGTCGCGAGCGGTGAAGAAGAAGAGCACGGCGATGACCACGAGCGGGACGGCGGTGTAGAGGATCTCGATCGGGACGTTGTAGCGGGTCTGGGCAGGGACGGCCTCGCCGCGCCGGCGGTAGGCGATGACCGCCCAGATGATGAGCCCGACCACGATCAGCCCGACCACGGTCGCCGCCAGCCACGCCCCCTGCCACAGGTGGACGATCCGATCGCCTTGGGTGGTGGCCGAGGTGGGCATGCCCAGCCGAGCGACCCGCTTGAGATCGCAGCCGCTCAGCGACACCGCCGCGAGGCAGAGCACGCCCAGCCTGGCGAGCCGTTTGGCGCGATGGGCAGGGGTCGTCACGGGGTGCTGCTCCGGGCTGGTCGGGACCCGAGGGTCGGCGGAACTCGGCGGGTTTCGCAGAGGTCACCGTAGCGCAGGACCCCTGCCCCGGCAGGGCAGGGGCACACCCTCGGTCGCGTCCGTGACTAAGTTGAATCCTCGTGCTCCCGGACCCCCCTCGGGGCTACCTCGACGCCGCGGCCACCGAACCGCTGCACCCCGCCGCGCGGGAGGCGCTGCGGGCCGCGAGCGAGCTGGCCTGGGCGGACCCCGGTCGCCGTTACTCGTCGGCCCGGCACGCTCGCCAGGTCCTCGAGACCTCGAGGGAGACCGTCGCCGGCGTGCTCGGTTGTCGCCCCGAGGAGGTGGTGTTCACCTCCTCCGGTACCACCGCCGTCCATGCGGCCGTCCTGGGCGCCGTCGAGGGCGGGCGGCGTACCGGTGATCGCGTGGTCGCCAGCGCCGTCGAGCACTCGGCGGTGCTGCACGCGGCCGAGCACCACGCTGCCCGCGGCGGCTCCGTGGCCATCGTCCCCGTGGACGCGACGGGGCGCGTCGACCCGACCGCATGGGCGGCCGAGGTCAGCGGCCCTGGCACCGTGCTCGCCTGCCTGCAGGCGGCCAACCACGAGGTGGGTACGCGGCAGCCGGTGGCGGAGGCGTGGGCCGCGTGCCGAGCGGCAGGAGTGGCCCTGCTCGTCGACGCCGCGCAGGTGGTGGGTCGAGCCGAACGGCTCCCCTCGACCTGGTCGCTGCTGGCCGCGAGCAGCGCGAAGTGGGGGGGTCCGCCCGGCGTCGGCGTCCTCGCCGTCCGCACGGGGACCCGGTGGCGCAGCCCACTGCCCACGGACGACCGGGAGGGCGGCCGGGCGCCGGGACGCCCCGCCGTGCCAGCGATCGCCGCGGCAGCAGCGGCGCTGGAGGCCGTGGCCGGCCCCCAGGCGCTCGAGGAGGCGCGCGCGGAGGACGCTCGCCTGTTCACCCTCGTCGCGATGGTCCGCGAGCGGGTGCCTGCGGACGTGCCCGACGTCCAGGTCGTCGGAGACGCCGAGGACCGGCTCCCGCACGTCGTGACATTCTCCTGCCTCTACGTCGACGGGGAGTCGCTGGTCGACGAGCTCGACCGCGCCGGCTTCGCCGTGTCCTCCGGATCGGCGTGCACGTCCGACACCCTGCGCCCCTCCCACGTGCTCGTCGCGATGGGAGCGGTGTCCCACGGCAACCTTCGTATCTCGCTGCCCCGCGGCGTCAGCGACGCCGACGTGCACCGCTTCCTCGACGTCCTGCCCGGCGTGGTCGAACGGGCCCGCGGACGGCTCGGAGCCCGACGGTGACGACCTACGCCCTCCTGCTGGACCAGCGGGGCCAGGGCTGCCCCATGCCCGTCATCACCCTCGCCGGGCGCATCGGGGACGTCGCCGTGGGCGAGGTGGTCGCCGTGCTCGCCGACGACCCGGCGAGCGCCAGCGACATCCCGGCCTGGTGCGCCCTCCGGGGCCACTCCTACCTGGGCGAGACGACCGTCGACGGGGCGCGCGCCCACCTCGTGCGCCGGGAGGCCTGAGACGTCGAGGTGTCAGGGGTGCCTGAACTCCGGGGGCTCGGGCAGCTCCAGGGCCGCCGCGAGCAGCTCCAGGTACTCGGCGCGCGCGACGTCGCGCGCGCCGAGGGAGACCAGGTGGGGCGTGGTCCACTGGCAGTCCAGCAGCCGCCCGGGCACGCCGTCGGACGTCAGCACCTCGACCAGCCGGACGAGGGCCACCTTCGAGGCGTCGGTGGCGCGGTGGAACATCGACTCCCCGGCGAACAGGCCGCCGACGCACACGCCGTACAGCCCCCCGACGAGCCGGCCGTCGAGCCAGGTCTCCACCGAGTGCGCGCGGCCCATCCGGTGCAGTCGCGTGTAGGCCGCGACGAAGTCCTCGCCGATCCAGGCGTCCGGACGCGCGGGATCGGCGCACGCGGCGATGACGGCCGTGAAGTCGCGGTCGAGCGTCACGGTGTAGCGACGAGCGGACTGGCGCAGGGACCGGGAGACCCGCAGCCGGTCCAGCGGGAGGATCCCGCGCGGGTCGGGGGACCACCACCCGAGCTGGCCGGTACGCCCGCTCAGCCGCATCGGGAACAGCCCCACCCGATAGGCCTTCAGCAGGGTGGCCGGCCGGAGGTCGAGGCCGACCCCCACGAGGTCGTCGTCGTTCATCCCCGCGCGGTCCCGCCGGCGGTCGCAGCGGTCAAGGGCGGGGGCACACGACGTGCGGCTCGATGTCGAGGACCGCCTCGTCGCCGTAGGTCTTGCCGATGCGCTCGAGGAAGCGCGCCCGCGCGAGCGCGTACTCCTGGGTCCCCACCGTCTCGATCACGTAGGTCGCCAGCAGGGAGCCGACCTGGGCGCAGCGCTGCGCCGGCAGGTCCCACGCCAGGCCGGCCAGGAAGCCGGCGCGGAAGGCGTCACCCACTCCGGTCGGGTCGACCTTGAGCTCCTCCTCGGGGCAGGTGACGACGACCGCCGGCTCGCCACGGCTCTCGACGCGCGCCCCGTCCTTGCCCAAGGTCGTGACCCGTACGCCGACGCGGTCGAGGACCTCCTCCGCCGACCAGCCGGTCTTCGCCTCGGTCAGCGCGGCCTCGTACTCGTTGGTGAACAGGTACGCCGCCCCGTCGATCAGCTCGCGGATCTCCGGGCCGTCCATCCGGGCCAGCTGCTGGCTGGGGTCGGCGGCGAAGGGGATGCCGCGCTGGCGGCACTCCTGGGTGTGCCGCAGCATCGCCTCGGGGTCGTTGGCCCCGATGACGACGAGGTCCAGCCCTCCAACGCGCTCGACGACCGGGCCCAGCTCGATGTCCCGCGCCTCGCTCATGGCTCCCGGGTAGAACGACGCGATCTGGTTGGCGTCGAGGTCCGTGGTGCAGACGAATCGGGCGGTGTGCCGGACGTCGCTCACGTGAACCGACTCGGTGTCCACGCCGTGGCGCTCCAGCCACGACCGGTAGTCGGCGAAGTCGGCGCCCACCGCGCCCACGAGGACGGGCCGAAGGCCCAGGCAGGCCATCCCGAAGGCGATGTTGGCGGCCACGCCGCCCCGACGGATGTCGAGGTCCTCGACCAGGAACGACAACGACACCTTGTCGAGCTTGTCCGCGACGAGGGAGTCGCTGAAGCGCCCCGGGAAGGTCATCAGGTGGTCGGTGGCGATCGAGCCGGTCACGGCGATGCGCACGCAGCACTCCTTTGGACGCGTTCGGCCGAACGAGGGTACCGGGAACCGCGGGCTCGATCCGTACCGTCCCATCGGCATGAGGTCCTCCGTCGTGTTGCCGGTCCTCGCCGCGGCCGCCGCCGCGGTGACCGTGGCCGGTGTCGTCGTCATCGGCAACCACGCCAGCCACCCGGGCGCCGGCGCCACCTCGCTGCGGCCCCTGCGCATCGGTACGTACACCGGCAACGTCCCCGCGGCAGCGGCGGCCGAGCCGTCCGGCACCCGCGCCGGCCGGTACGTGCTGCGCGCCTCCCTGCCCACCGAGCCGACCCGCGGGCAGGTGTGGGCCCTCGGCCGGGTGAGCGACGCCCGGGCCAAGGTGGTCGCGATCGGCCGCGTGTTCGGCGTCAGCGGCCCCGTGGTCCACGACGAGCAGGGGTGGAGCATCACGCAGGGCCGCGCGAAGGTGCGCGTCTACGACGCCGCGGGCTCGCCGTGGGCCTACGTCTCGGACGTTCGGCTGGGCTCCTGCGGCCCGCTCCCGGTCGACGGCTACGCCGCGGACACCTCCGTCGCCTGCGCGGTCTCCTCCGCCCCCGGCGGACCGAGCGTGAGCGAGGCCCAGGCGCGTCGCGTGGCCGGCCCGCTGCTGGCCCTGCTCGGCCTGTCGGGAGCGACGTACACCGGCGACCCGTCGATGCGCTGGGTGAGCGCGGACCCGAGCGTGGGGGGCCTGGCCACGACCGGCTTCCCCACCGAGGTCGTGGTCGGTCCCGGCGGATCGGTCAGTGCGGGAGGGTGGCTGGCGCCGGTCGAGCACGCCCTGCGGGCCGTCGGGACCTATCCCCTGCGCAGCGCGCGGCAGGCCTTCGACGGACTCGCGCTGCTGCCGGTGCCCGAGATCGCCTGCCTGGCGGGCGAGCGCTGCCCGGCGAACGTCCCGGTGGTCGTGACGGGTGCGAGGTACGCGCTCATGGCGGCGTGGGAGGACGGGACGGACCCTCTGCTGGTGCCGGCGTGGAGCTTCCAGGTCGCGGGTGGGGGCGCGGGACCGATCCAGGGCGCGCTCTCCCCTGCGTACGTCGCCGCGCCGCACCCGCCCACCGGCGGCGGGGCCACGAGCCCCGGGTCGACCGGCGGCGGTTCCGCCGGCAGCGGTGCCGGCTCGGCCGGCCCGGGCTCCTCGATGCCGGTGAGAAGCGGCTCCACACCGCCGTACCGGATCACCCCGAGCCCGCCCGTCGCGATCCCAGGCCCTCCGACCTCGCCACAGGTCGTGGGGCACCCGAGCTGACGAGGCCCGTTGACCCCACCCGGTCGCGCTGCGACCATCCGCTGGTCGAAGGGAGAAGGATGCAGCGTCTGCGCATCGGGACGAGTGATGTCGAGATCTCGGCGATCGGTCTCGGCGGCGCATGGCTCGGCCACGACGCCGACGACGCATCGCAGGTCACGCGGGCCAACGCGGTGCTGCACGCCGCAGACGAGTCCGGCGTCAACTGGGTGGACACTTCGGAGAACTACTTCGACACCAAGAACGAGGCGGTCATCGGCGCCGCGCTGCAAGCGATGCCTGGACCCTTCCTCGTCTGCTCGAAGGCCGCTCCGGGCGCGGTCCACAGCGGCGGCGGAAGCGGCTTTCGACCCGAGCAGATCCGTCGGGCCTGCGAGAACAGCCTGCGGCGCCTCGGCAGGGACCACCTCGACATCTACCTGCTGCACTGGCCGGACCGGACCGGCGTGCCCCTGGAGGACACCTGGGGGGCGATGGCCTCGCTGGTCGACGACGGCCGGGTCCGCACCATCGGCCTGTCGAACTACGCGCAGGAGGACGTCGCCCGCTGCCACGGGGAACGCCCGGTCGACCTGATCCAGACCGGTCTCAGCGTGATCGACTACGTGGACAGCCGAGACATGATCGCCTGGTGCGGGCGCCAGGGCATCGCCGTCACCATCTACGAACCGCTCGCGGGCGGGCTGCTGACCGACACGTCGTTCGAGCAGGTACGCCAACGCTGGATCGGCACCCCCTGGGAGGACCTGACCGTCTACCCGGAGCTGATGTGTCTGGAGAACGCCGAGGTGGTGCGTCAGATCGTCGGCGGCCTTCGGCGCATCGCCGACCGGGTCGATGCGAGCGTCGCCCAGGTCGCCCTCGCCTGGGTCCTGCACCAGCCAGGCGTCACGTCGGCCATCGCGGGGTCGAGCAGCCCCGAGCGGGCGCGATCGAACGCAGGCGCCGCGGACCTGAACCTGCCCGACGATGCGTGGGCGATGATCGAGGACCAGCTGGTTCCCCTTGCGAGTCAGCTCGCCGGGCGCACCTGAGATCGGCCGACCTCGAAAGGGAAATCGCCGCAGGCGTTTGAGGTCGACTCAGTGGAAGGAGTCGCCGCAGGCGCAGGAGCCGGTGGCGTTGGGGTTGTCGATGGTGAACCCCTGCTTCTCGATCGTGTCGACGAAGTCGATCGTGGCGCCGTTGAGGTACGGGACGCTCATCCGGTCGACGACGACGTTGACGCCGCCGAAGTCCTTGACGACGTCGCCGTCGAGCGCGCGCTCGTCGAAGAACAGCTGGTAGCGCAGGCCCGAGCAGCCGCCGGGCTGCACCGCGATCCGCAGGGCCAGGTCGTCACGGCCCTCCTGCTCGAGCAGCGAGCGCACCTTCGAGGCGGCCGCGTCGGTGACGATGACGCCGCTGGTCGCGGTCTCGTCCTGGATCGTCATCGAGAACTCCTTGAGCGTGTCGACTGGTACCGAGCGGGCAACACCCGCGCGTGGCGGAACATTCCCATGGTCGCACACGGGGGCGACGCCGACCTGCCGTCGCACACGGGGCGACCCCGACCCGGGCGGCTAGGCCCGCGGTGACCACTCGCGGGCGACGCGGACCGCGAGGGTCTCGAGCAGCTCGGCAGGGCGGTCGAGCGCCTGGGTGCGGCCGAAGGTCTCGACCAGGGTGTAGACGGAATCGATCCCCGCGGCGGCGTACTCACGGCGCCCCACCACGCTGTCCCCCGCGACGACGACGCACGGCCGGCCGGCCCGCTGGGCGGCCCAGGCCACCCCGCGGGGCACCTTCCCCAGCAGCGAGGTGGCGTCCAGGCGACCCTCGCCGGTCACCAGCAGGTCGGCGTTCTCGGCCCGGCCCGGCAGGTCCACCGCGTCGACCACGGTCTGGACCCCGCTGACCCGTCGCCCGCCCAGGAGCAGGAGCCCGTACGCCGTCCCGCCGCCCGCGCCCGAGCCCGGGGCCTCCGGGTCGCCTCGGGTCTCGGCGACCCATGCCGTCAACCGGCGCTCGAGCTCCTCGACCTGTGCCGGGTCGGCACCCTTCTGCGGCCCGAACGTCGCCGCGGCCCCGTGGTGGCCGAGCAGCGGGCTGTCGACGTCGGTCGCGACCACGAGCTCGACGTCCGCCGGCCACGCCCCGGTCCCACCGAGGGCGGCCACGAGCCCACGGCCGCCGTCGGTGCACGCGCTGCCGCCGACCCCGACCACGACCGTGGCGGCCCCCGCGTCGAGCGCGACGCGCAGCAGGTCGGCGACGCCGGCCGAGGTCGCGTCGAGCGGAGCACGTACGCCCTCGGGCAGCGCCTGCAGGCCGCACGCCTGGGCGGACTCCACGTAGGCCGTGGTGGCACGCGAGCCCTGCACCACGAGGACGGCGGCGGGTGTCGGGTCGCCCAGGGGTCCGCCGGCGGTCACCGCGAGCAGCTCGCCGCCGAGGGCGGCGTGCAGCACGTCGACGAAGCCGGGCCCGCCGTCCGAGAGCGGCAGCTCGACGGCGTCGACCCAGGGCGCCCCGAGGGCCCAGCCGCGCGCGAGGGCGGCGGCGACCTCGCGGGCGGAGAGCGTTCCCGCCCACTTGTCCGGGGCGAGCAGCACGCGCGTCACCGGCGGATCCTAGGCCGGGCTGCCTCGGCCGAGGTGTGACAGCATCGAGGAGTGAGCACGGCGACGCCCCTCCAGCTGCTGCTGCTCGGCCACGGCGCCGACCCCGACAGCGAGCGCGGGGTGGACTGTCCGGGCGCCCTCCCGCCAGCGTCGGACCCCGATCTGGTCGAGCGGGCCCGGGCCGCCAAGGCACGCCTCGGCGAGCGGGTCTTCGTCCTCGGCCACCACTACCAGCGCGACGAGGTGATCGCCCTCGCCGACGTGACGGGCGACTCCTTCAAGCTGGCCCGCGAGGCCGCGGCGCGCCCGCAGGCGCCGTACATCGTCTTCTGCGGCGTGCACTTCATGGCCGAGTCGGCCGACATCCTGACGAGCGACCAGCAGCAGGTCGTGCTCCCCGACCTGGCCGCGGGCTGCTCGATGGCGGACATGGCCGCGATCGGCCAGGTCGAGGACGCCTGGGACACCCTCGCCGACGCCGGGCTGGAGAAGAGCACGGTCCCGGTGACGTACATGAACTCCACCGCCGCCATCAAGGCCTTCACCGGGCGGCACGGCGGCACTGTCTGCACCTCCTCGAACGCCCGGCGGGCCCTCGACTGGGCCTTCGAGCACGGCGACCGGGTGCTCTTCCTGCCGGACCAGCACCTGGGGCGCAACACGGCGGTGCTCGAGCTCGGGATGTCCCTCGGCGACTGCGTGGTCTACGACCCGCACCGCCCCGGCGGCGGGCTGACGGCCGGGCAGCTGCGCGACGCGAGGATGGTCCTGTGGAAGGGCCACTGCTCGGTGCATGGCCGCTTCCCCGCCGACGCCGTCGACGAGGTCCGGGAGCGCATCCCCGGGATCCGGGTGATCGTGCACCCGGAGTGCACGTACGACGTCGTGACGAAGGCGGACCTGGTCGGGTCCACCGAGGCCATCATCGCCGCGATCGAGAACGCGCCTGCGGGCTCGGCCTGGGCGGTAGGGACCGAGCTCAACCTCGTCCAGCGGCTGGCCCTGCAGCACCCGGAGCAGACGGTGGTGTTCCTGGACCGCACCGTGTGCTTCTGCTCGACGATGAACCGCATCGACCTGCCGCACCTCGTCTGGGCGCTGGAGAACCTCGGCGAGGGCCGGGTCGTCAACCGGATCAGCGTGGATCCCGACGTGGCCCACTGGGCGAGGGTGGCCCTGGACCGGATGCTCGCCCTGCCGGGGGTCGCGGCGGTGCCGGCCCAGCCCGTCGACTGATCTACCCTCGTCCCCGTGTTCAGACGTCGGGCCTCGGAGGCTCCCGCACCGGAGTCCACCCCCTCCCTGGCGGGCAAGGGCCGGCCCACGCCGACCCGCAAGTCCGCCGAGGCGGCCCGAGCCGCCCGCGTGAAGCCGCCCAAGAACTCCCGGGAGGCTCGCAAGCTCGACCGGCAACGGGCCAGCGCGCAGCGGCTGGAGGCCCGCCGGGCGGCGGCCGAGGGCGACCCGCGCTACCTGCCGGCCCGCGACCGCGGCCCCGTGCGCAAGTGGGTGCGCGACTTCGTCGACGCGCGCTGGACGGTCAACGAGTGGCTGCTGCCCGGCACCGGCGCCGCCTGGCTGTTCGGCATCCTGTACCACCCGCTGTTCACGCTGTTCTACGTGCTGCTCGCGTCCGCACTCATGGACAGCCTGCTCATCGCACGCGGCATCCGGCACGGGGTCCGCGAGCGCTTCCCCGACGAGCCGCTCAAGGGCCTGCGCATGTACGGCGTCCTGCGCTCCACCCAGTTCCGGCGGCTGCGCATCCCCAAGCCCACGGTGCCTCGGCAGAGCATCCTCGTCGGGCGTCGAAAGACCAAGGAGCCGCCGCGCCCCTAGGCCGGCAACGGGTCGAAGGGCCCTGGCTGGCGGCCTCGACGGGTGCTCACATGGGCATCGACGTCGAGGCGGGCAGCGTGGGTGATGAGCGGCAGGCGACCCATCGGAGCGGTGGACAGCATCTGGCTGGCCATGGACCGGCCGGCCAACCTCATGGTCATCGACTCCGTCATGTGGTTCGACGAGCCGGTGGACTGGGAGCGGCTGACGGCGGTCGTCCGGCGTCGCCTGGTTGACCGCTACCCGGTGTTCCGCCAGCGCCCGGTCGAGGCCTCGACCCCGCTGGGAATGCCGCACTGGGAGGACGACCCCGACTTCTCGCTGGACCGGCACCTGCGCCGAGTCGCGCTGCGGGGACCCGGGGACGACGGGTGCCTGCAGGATTACGTGGAGCAGCAGATGAGTCAGCCTCTCGACCGCCGGCACCCCCTGTGGGAGCTGCACTTCGTCGACGGGTACCTCGGCGGCTCGGTCGTCATCAGCAGGTTCCATCACTCCCTCGCCGACGGGATCGCGCTGACCCATGTGCTGCTCTCACTCACCGACGCCGACCCGACCGCGGACCTCGAGGAGCTCGAGGCGCCGCGAGGGACGGCGGCTCCGGCCGGGCGGGGCTGGTTGTCTGGTCCCGCCGCCTGGGTGAGCGACACCGCGGCCGCGGGGTTGCGCGAGGCGCGGCAGCTGATCTCGGCACTGCCGGACGCAGCGAACCCGCTGCTGGCACTCGACGTCCTCAAGCTGGGCCTGCAGACGGGGCAGATCGCCGACAAGCTGTTCCTGGGGACCAACCCCGACACCCCGTTGAGCGGGACCCCCGGTGTGCCGAAGCGCGCCGTGTGGTCGCGGCCGAGGTTCATCTCCGACGTCAAGCGCATCAGCCACCTGGCGGGCGCCACCGTCAACGACGTCCTCGTCGCCGCGGTCTCGGGAGCCCTCACCGCCTACCTCGTCGACCACGGGGGCGACCCGGTGGACCTCACGACCATGGTCCCGGTCAACCTCCGGCCCCTGGACCGGCCGCTGCCACCCTTCCTGGGCAACAAGTTCGCTCTCGTGATGTTGCCCCTGCCCACCGGGGTTCGGGCACCTCTCCAGCGGCTCTCCGAGACCAAGCGCCGGATGGACTCGATCAAGAGCTCGCCGGAGGCGGTACTGACCTTCGGGATCGTCAACGCCATCGGGCGGACCACACCCGAGCTCGCCCGCGTCGCCATCGACTTCTTCGCCGGGAAGACGATCGGGGTGACGACGAACGTGCCAGGCCCTCTGGTCGGGCGTTACGTCGCAGGCAGCCGCATCGCCGGCGTCCTCGGCTGGGTGCCGGGATCCGGTCGCCAGACCGTCGGGATCTGCATCTTCAGCTACGACCGGACGGTGCGTGTCGGTTTCAAGGTCGACGCGGGTGTGGTGCCCGACCCCGAGAAGCTCGTGCACGCCTTCGACGAGGAGATGGATGTCCTGCTGCGGATGGCCCAGGCCGCCTGAGGCGACCGCACCCGAAAGGAGCGTCATGCCCACCGACACGGCCAGCCGGACCATCACCGTCGACGCCTGGCACCTCCTCGAGGGAGGGCTGCAGACCGGCCAGGACGGGCGGTACACCCTGCGACGCAGGGGGGCCGCTTCGACCGAGGTCTCCTTCGAGCTCACGGTGAGCCACAATCTGCCCCTCCCCGGCTTCGTCCGTCGACGCGTCATCGGAGGGCTCGTGTCCAGCACGGTCACCGGGCTCAAGGCCTACCTGGAGGATGCCGCATGACCGAGTCCCGCTCCCACGAGGCGACCCCGAGCCGGACCGATCACGACGTCGTCGTCGTCGGCTCCGGTTTCGGTGGCAGCGTCGCCGCTCTGCGTCTGGCCGAGAAGGACTACGACGTGCTCGTCCTCGAAGCGGGACGCCGATTCGAGGACGACGACTTCCCCCGCACGTCGTGGCGACTCAGCCGGTACTTCTGGGTCCCGCGACTGCGGTGGTACGGCCTCCAGCGCATCCATTGGCTCAACGACGTCTTGATCCTCGCCGGCGCAGGGGTGGGCGGCGGGTCCCTGGGCTACGCGAACACGCTGTACGTGCCCCCCAGGTCGTTCTTCACCGACCGGCAGTGGAGCGACGTCACCGACTGGTCCGCCGAGCTGGCCCCCTACTACGAGCAGGCGACCCGCATGCTCGGAGTCGTCCAGGAGAACCCCTGCGAGGGACCCGTCGAGGAGCTGATGCGCGAGACCGCGGACGCGATGGGTGTCGGTCACACCTTCCGCAAGACCCCCGTCGGCGTGTTCTTCGGCAGGGACGACGGCAGTGAGCCCGGACGTACCGTGCCCGACCCGTTCTTCGGGGGTATCGGACCCCCGCGCACCGGCTGCACCGAGTGCGGTAACTGCATGGTCGGCTGCCGGGTGGGCGCGAAGAACACCGTGGTCAAGAACTACCTGGCGCTCGCGGAGCGGCTCGGGGTGCGGGTTCAGCCGCTGCGGACCGTGGTCGACGTGCGCCCGGTCGACCCGGCGGATCCAGGCGCGGGTTGGCGGGTCACCAGCGAGCGGACCGGGGCGTGGCTGCGCAAGGACACGCAGAGCGTCACGGCCACCCACGTCGTGCTGGCCGCGGGCACCTGGGGTACGCAGACCCTGCTGCACCGGATGAAGCGCACGGGTGTGCTCCCCCTCCTGTCCGATCGTCTGGGCGAGCTGACCCGCACCAACTCCGAGGCGCTGGTGGGCGCGATGAGCCGGTCGGTGCCCCCCGGCGTCGACCTGACGCACGGCGTGGCCATCACCTCGTCCTTCCATCCCGACGCCGACACCCACGTCGAGAACGTCCGCTACGGCAAGGGATCCAACGCGATGGGCAACCTGCTCACGCTCATGGCCGATGGACGACCCGGCGGGTTGAAGGGAGGGCGGGTCCAGGGAGTCCTCAAGCAGCTCGCCGCTCGCCCCGGCTTGATCCGGTTCCTCCTGCCGGCGCCGGCTCGCCGGTTCTCCGAGCGCACGATCATCGGCCTGGTCATGCAGCCGGTGGACAACTCGATCACCGTGCAGCCGATGCGACGCCGACTGCTGCCCGGCTGGCGGCTGTCCTCGCGGCCGGGGACCGGGGCGCCCAACCCGAACTGGATCCCCGCCGGCCACGCCGCGATGCGCAACCTTGCGAGGCGGCTGGAGGCGCGGACAGGGGTGCCTGCCATCGCCGGGGGCTCGCTGACCGACCTGTTCGACATCCCGATGACGGCCCACTTCCTGGGCGGGTGCGTGATCGGGTCCTCACCTCGGCGCGGCGTCGTCGACCCCTACGACCGGGTCTGGCGCTACCCCGGGCTGCACATCGCCGATGGGTCGACCATCTCGGCCAACCTCGGCGTCAACCCGGCCTTGACGATCACCGCCCAGGCCGAGCGCGCCTTCGCGCTGTGGCCCAACCACGGCGACGCCGATCCGCGTCCCGGTCAGGACGAGCCCTACCGGCAGGTGGCCCCGGTGCCGCCGAGACGGCCCGCCGTCCCCGCGGGCGCGCACGGGGCCTGGCGGCTCGCTTCCCGAGCTGCGCAGCGGTAGAAACGCCGCCAGGACACCTGCCCCACCTCGAGGAACTGGGAGGCCGGCCGTGGAGCAACGCGACGTCACGCTGCACGGCCACCGCATGACCTACCGCGTGGCGGGGGACCGCGACCTGCCCGTCCTCGTCCTGATCCACGGCATGACGAGCAGCAGCGCCACCTGGGAACCGGTCATGAGGGCGCTGGCCCCGTACGCCCACGTCATCGCCCCGGACCTGCTCGGCCACGGCGACTCGGACAAGCCCCGGACCGACTACTCGGTGGCCGCGTTCGCAAGCAGCGTGCGCGACCTGCTCGATCACCTGGGGCATGAACGCGTCACCGTGGTCGGCCACTCCCTCGGCGGTGGCGTCGGCATGCAGTTCGCCTACCAGTACGTCGAGCGCTGCGAGCGACTGGTCCTCGTGGGCAGCGGCGGGCTGGGCTCGGAGGTGAGCTGGCTGCTCCGATCGGCGACGCTCCCCGGCGCCGGCCTTGCCCTGGACCTCATCGCCAACAAGCACGTGAGGAATGCCGGCGTGTTGGCCGCCCGAGTGCTCCGCCCTCTCCCGCTGGGGCTGCGGCCGTCGGTGATCGAGGTGGCTCGCGGCTACGCCTCTCTTGCGGATCGCCGGACCAGGGACGCCTTCGTCCAGACGGTGCGCCACGCCGTCGGACCCGGTGGGCAGCGGATCAGCGCGAGCGAGCGGCTCTACCTGGGTGAGGGCCGGCCCACCCTGATCGTCTGGGGGGCCCTGGACAGCGTGATACCGGTGGCCCACGCCTTCGCCGCCCACGCGGCCATACCGGGCAGCATGCTCGAGGTCTTCGAACAGGCCCGGCACTTCCCGCACAGGGACGAGCCGGCGCGCTTCGCGCGCGTGCTGCGCCAGTTCCTCGACTCCACCGAGCCGGCCCGGATCGACGCGGCCCAGCGGCAGCGGCTCATGGCGCGGCGAGGCCGACACTAGGGTCGAGGATCGTGGAGTACCGACGCCTCGGCCACTCGGGCCTGACGATCAGCGAGATCGCATACGGCAACTGGATCACCCATGGGTCCCAGGTCGAGGAGGAGGCGGCGATCGCCTGCGTGCGGGCCGCGCTCGACGTCGGCATCACCACCTTCGACACGGCTGACGTGTACGCCGCGACGCGCGCCGAGACCGTTCTGGGCAAGGCGCTGGCGGGCGAGCGGCGCCAGGGGCTGGAGATCCTCACCAAGGTCTACTGGCCGACCGGCCCCGGTCCGAACGACCGCGGTTTGTCGCGCAAGCACATCCTCGAGTCCATCGACGGCTCCCTGCGCCGGCTGCGGACCGACTACGTCGACCTGTACCAGGCGCATCGCTACGACCACACGACGCCGCTCGAGGAGACGATGCTCGCCTTCGCGGACGTGGTCCGCGCCGGCAAGGCGCTCTACATCGGTGTGTCGGAGTGGCGCGCGGAGGAGATCCGGGCCGCCGTCCCGCTGGCCCGCGAGCTGCGCGTCCCGTTGGTGAGCAACCAGCCGCAGTACTCGATGCTGTGGCGGGTGATCGAGACCGAGGTCGTCCCCGCCTCGAAGGAGGCGGGACTCAGCCAGGTGGTGTGGTCGCCCATCGCGCAAGGCGTCCTGACCGGCAAGTACCGCCCGGGCGAGGCCCCGCCCCCGGGGTCGCGCGCCACCGACGAGAAGGGCGGCGGCGCCGACATCCGCGAGTGGCTCGACGACGAGCTGCTCACCCGGGTCCAGGCGCTGCGCCCGGTCGCCCAGGAGGCCGCGCTGACCATGGCCCAGCTGGCGGTCGCCTGGGTGCTGCAGAACGACAACGTCGCCTGCGCCATCATCGGCGCCTCTCGGCCGGAGCAGGTCATCGAGAACTCGGGAGCCTCCGGCGTGCGGCTGCCCGCGGAAGCGATGGCACGCATCGACGAGATCCTCGGCGACTCGGTCGTGCGGGACCCGGATCTGACGCGCAGCCCGTCCCGGCTGCCCTGACCGTCAGTCCAGGTACGCCGGGGCGCCGTACCGGAGGCCGTCGACGAGGAGCTTGATCAGCCGCATCGACTGCTCCTGCCAGCCGTCGGAGTCGCTGACCATGCAGATCCCGCCGAGCGCGCGCAGCAGGTCGGCGCCCTGGACGTCCGGGCGGATCCGCCCGGAGGACACCGCTGCGTCGAGCAGCGAGTCGGCAGCCCCGTGGATGCGCTGCCGGACCTGCGCGAACATCTCGTCGTGGCTCTCCACCGCAGCCTTGAGGGTGGCGGCCAGGCCGCGCTTCGTGGCGACGTACTCGACGTAGCGCTCCATCCACAGCTCCAGCGCGACGTCGGCCTTGTCGGGGTACTCCGCGAGCAGGGCGGGCGCGGCGTCGCACAGCAGGCTGACGCCGCGCTCGTAGGTCGCGATGACCAGCGCCTCGCGGGTCGGGAAGTGGCGGTAGAGGGTGCCGATGCCGACCCCGGCGCGGCGGGCGATGTCCTCCAGGGAGGTGTCGACCCCGTTCTCGGCGAAGGCCTGGGCGGCCGCCTCGAGGAGCAGGTCACGGTTGCGGCGGGCGTCAGCGCGCAGGGCGGTCTGCCCCATGCCCGACCTCCTTCGCCGACGCGGCAACGCTTGCTAAACGGAGGTAGCCTCCGTATAGTTCCGGAGGAAACCTCCGCTTCGCCTCTCATCATCGCTCAGGAGCGCCTCGAATGCCAGTCACCCCCGCCACGGCCCCCACCAGGCCACGCTCCCTGCTCGCCCTGTCCGTCATCCTGCTCGCCCAGCTGATGGTCGTCCTCGACGTCACCGTCGTGAACATCGCGCTTCCGGACCTGCAGAGCTCGCTCGGCTTCAGCCGTACCGACCTGTCCTGGGTCCTCAACGCCTACACCCTCACCTTCGGCGGCCTGCTGCTGCTCGGCGCCCGCGCCGGGGACCTGTACGGCCGACGGCGGGTCTTCGTCGCCGGCGTGGTCGTGTTCACGGCGGCCTCCATGGTCGCCGGCCTCGCCGCCTCGCCGGCGGTGCTCCTCGCCGCCCGCGCCGTCCAAGGCGTCGGCGCCGCCTTCGCCGCGCCCTCCGCGCTGGCCCTGCTCATGATCAGCTTTCCCGAGGGACGCGAGCGCGCGCGGGCCCTGGGCCTGTACACCGGGGTCTCGATCGGCGGCAGCGCCGTCGGCCTCATCCTCGGCGGCACGCTGACCGAGTTCCTCAGCTGGCGCTGGGTCTTCTTCATCAACGTGCCGGTCGGCGTCGTGCTCGTGGCCCTCGCCGGTCGGGCGCTGCCGCACACCGAGCGGGCCCGCGGCGGGATCGACGTACCCGGCGCCGTCAGCTCGACGATCGGCATGGCGGCACTGGTCTACGGATTCGTCCGCGCCGCCTCCGACGGCTGGCGTGACCCGGGGACGCTGATCGCGTTCGCGGTGGGCCTGGCCCTCATCGCGACCTTCGTCGCCGTCGAGCGCACCGCGACGAACCCGATCACCCCGCTGCGGCTGTTCGCCAGCCCGGACCGGGTGGCAGCCTACGTCTCGCGGATGCTGCTCTGGGGCGGGGTGATGGGCGTGTTCTTCTTCCTCACCCAGTTCCTGCAGGACGTCCTGCACTACTCGGCGGTGCGGACCGGCCTGGCGTTCCTGCCGCTGACGATCGCGCTGTTCATCAGCAGCCAGGTGAGCGCGCGGCGGCTG
Organism: Actinomycetes bacterium; assembly: GCA_035506535.1. Lineage (NCBI taxonomy): Bacteria > Bacillati > Actinomycetota > Actinomycetes > Actinomycetes bacterium. The sequence goes on from DATJPE010000075.1 coordinate 66,229, forward strand.
ATGGGCCGGGTGAACCCGCGACTGGTCATGGTCGGCGGCATGGCCCTGTCCGCGACCGGCCTGCTCCTGCTGGGCCGCCTCGGTATCACCAGCGGCTACCCGGAGGTCATCGGGTCTCTGCTCGCCCTGGGCATCGGGAACGGCCTGGCGTTCGTGCCGCTGACCGCGGCGGCGCTCGCCGGGGTGGCGCCCGAGGACTCCGGTGCCGGGTCCGGGCTGGTCAACGCCGCCCAGCAGGTCGGCGGGTCGCTCGGCCTCGCGGTGCTGGTCACCGTGTTCGGGTCCGCCGTACGGGCTCACGCCGCCCAGGCCGGCCCGGTGCACGCCTTTGTGTACGGCGCCGACCGGGCCTTCGTCCTCGCCGGCGTCCTCGTCGCGCTCGCGGCGTTGCTCGCCTCGCGCATCGGCGCCCGCCCCCTGCGCCCGGCCGAGGAGCGTCTCCCCGAGCTCGAGGCCGCCGCGATCGCCGAGGCCGCCTGACCGAGGCCCCCTGTCCGAGGCCCCCTGTCGTCGAATGAACGCGGCGTTCCTCCACTAGGTCCGTAGGAACGCCGCGTTCATTCGGGATAGAAGGGGTTCATTAGGGATAGAAGGGGTGCATTAGGGATACAAGGGTCAGGCGGGGTGCAGGCTCATCGGGCCGTAGACCAGGCGCCCGTCCTCGAAGAGGCTGACCTGGTCCACCCCGCGGGCAGCCAGGTCGCGCCAGACCTCACCGACCCACGACTCGGCGTCGGCCTGGGTCGGGAACGACGGCGACGAGGCCACCTCACCCAGCTCCGGCAGGACTTCGGGCGGCAACGTCTCGCCGTCTCGGTTCTCATACCGCCAGGTCCAGCTCATGACCCGAGCCTAGGGCCGACTCTTGTTGCAAGTTGTTTGCAAGAGGGCTTGTCGCGAACGATTCGCAACTGCAGACTGAGCCCGACGCATCACGCGGCGCACGCTGCACGGTCGGCGAGGAGGAGCCATGCACATTCCGGACGGCTACCTGAGCCCCCAGACCTGCCTGGTCGGCTTCGCGATCGCCGTCCCGACATGGGTCGTCGCCTCACGACGGGTGACCCGGGTCGTGAAGACCCGCAGCGTCCCCATGTTGGCCGTGCTCTCGGCGATGAGCTTCCTCGTGATGATGTTCAACGTGCCGATCCCGGACGGCACGACGGCCCATGCCGTCGGAGGCACGATCATCGCGATCTGCCTGGGTCCCCCGGCGGCGGTGATCGCGGTATCGGTGGCACTCCTCTTCCAGGCGCTGCTCTTCGGCGACGGCGGCGTACTGAGCTACGGGGTGAATGTCACGAACATGGCCATCATCCTGCCGATCGTCGGGTTCGCGGTGTACCGGCTCGTGGCCGGACGGTCCCCCCTGACCAGCGGTCGGCGCGTCCTGGCGGCGGCTGTCGGCGGCTATGTCGGAATCAACGCCGCCGCGCTGGCCGCGGGATTCGAGCTCGGCATCCAGCCGGACCTGTTCCACTCCGCCAACGGCACGCCGCTGTACTCCCCCTACCACCTGAGCCAGACCATCCCGGCCATGCTGCTCGCCCACCTCACGGCGGCCGGAGCAGCGGAGGCGATCCTCACCGCGGGTGTGCTGGCCTACCTGCAGCGGGCCGACGTCAGCCGGCTGGTGCCCAACCACCCGGGCATCCCGGTGCATGCAGGGGACCAGCCGGTCCGGCCCACCCGGATCACACCCGGACAGGTGGCGCTGGGGTTCATCGCGGTGATGGTGGTACTGACTCCGATCGGGCTGCTCGCGCCAGGAGGCGCGTTCGGCGAGGACGCTCCCGCCGACCTCAACCTCCACAAGCTCGGCCTGAGCGCGATCCCCACCGGGCTCGCGCGATACAACGGCTTCTGGAGCCACACGCTGCTGGGCGGGTACGGGTTCCACGACGGCGACCACCCCAACATCGGCTACGTCGTGTCCGCGATCGTCGGCATCGCGGTGATCGCCCTCGCGATCTTCGTGATCGGCAAGATCATCGACTTCGCACTCGTCCGGGGCACCGGCGCACCACCCGCGCCGACCGTCACCGAACCGCGCAGCGACAATGGTGTGCATGCCTGAGGCCGCTCGGACCGCGCTCGACCGTGGGGTCGGCGTGGCTCCGGACTGGCTGCTGCAACGTGAGGTGGCGCTCTGCCCCTGCGGCTGCATCGGCAGGAGGCGCAAGGGATCCTTCGTCGAGAAGACCCTGACCGGCAGTGCAGAGCTGCTCCGCCAGGTGATGTTCAGCGAGGACTCGGCGGCCCAGCAGGGCCTGCTGCAGCGCATCGACCCGCGGGCCAAGCTCGTAGCTCTGCTGGCCGTTCTGGTGGCCGCCTCCACCGTGCACAGCATCGTGGTGCTGGCGGGGGTCTACCTGCTGACGCTGCTTCTGGCGTTCGCCTCCGAGATCCCGTTGCGGTTCTTCGTGAAACGGGTGTGGCTCTTCGTCCCGGTGTTCACCCTGGTGGTAGTCGCGCCGGCCACACTCTCGATCGTCACGCCGGGAGAGGTCGTGGTCCCGTTGTGGACCTGGCACGGTCAGACGGTCGGGCTGACGAAGCAGGGCCTGACCACAGCGGCCCTCCTGGTCTGCCGGGTCGCCGTCTCGATCTCGCTCGTGGTCCTGCTCACCCTCACCACGACCTGGGTACGCCTGCTCGCGGCTCTGCGCAGCCTCGGCGTACCTCGCATGTTCGTGCTCGTGATCGGCATGGCGTACCGGTACATCTTCCTGCTGCTCGGATCGGTCACGGAGATGTACGAGTCACGACGGGCACGCAGCGTGGGTGCCCAGAAGCACGACCGTGCCGCCCGAGAGTTCCTGGGGACGAGCGCCGGTGCGCTGTTCGGCAAGGCGCACCAGCTCTCCGAAGAGGTCTACCAAGCCATGGTGGCCCGGGGCTATCGCGGCGATGCCCGGACCGTCCAGGCACTGCGCCTTCGACGGGTCGACGCCGTCTTCGCGGTGGTGACGCTTCTCGTGTGCGCAGCCATCGTCATCGCGGGACGATCAACCGGAATCGGGCGCTGACGAAGGTGGCTCCGGCCCCGCCGGCAGACGTACCGGATGACGCTGTCCTCTTCTGCCGCGACCTCGTCTACTCCTACCTCGACCGCTTCCCCGCCCTTCGCGGGGTCTCCCTGGACGTCCGGCGCGGCGAGCGCGTCGCTCTTCTCGGCCCGAACGGCTGCGGCAAGTCAACCTTGCTGAAGATTCTCGACGGCCTGGTTCATCCCGCCGAGGGCTCCTACCACGCATTCGGTGAGCTGGTGACCGAGGAGGCGCTCGAGGACGAGCAGTTCGCGATGGGGTTTCGCTCCCGGATCGGCTTCGTGTTCCAGAACTCAGACGCCCAGGTCTTCTCGCCAACCGTGCGGGAGGAGGTCGCGTTCGGATGCCTCCAGCTGGGCTTGGACCGCGAGGAGACCCTCGCCAGGGTCGACGACGTCCTGGCGATGCTGGGCATCTCGGACCTGATCGACAGGGCCCCGTTCCAACTGTCGGGGGGGCAGAAGAAGCGAGTCGCCATCGCGTCGGTGCTGGTGATGAACCCGGAAGTGCTGCTCTTCGACGAGCCCACCGCGGCGTTGGACCCACGCACCCAGCAGTGGCTGGCTGAGCTGATCCTCGAGCTGAACAAGGCTGGGAGGACCATCGTGCTCGCCACCCATGACCTCGAGGTCCTCGAACAGGTCGCCGACCGGTGCGTGGTCTTCGGCGAGGATCACACCGTCATGGCGACCGGCTCGCCCGGAGAGATCCTGGCCGACCGTGCGCTGCTCCTGGCGACCAACCTGGTGCACGAGCACACCCACCGCCACGGCGGCCCCAGCGGCGAGACGGTGCACAGCCATGTGCACTCGGCTGGCGGCCATCATCATGACGGAGCCAACCAACAACCCCGACCCGCAGGGCTTTGACAGGCCGCGTGGCGCATGAGAGCGTCACGCGCACAACTCCACACACGCACTCGCGCAGGGGAAGCCGGTCGAACTCCGGCGCTGACCCGCAACCGTGGGCCACGCATCGCGTGGCGAGCCGGGATACCTGCCGGGCGCGAGATGCTCACCAACCCGTCGTGGTCTGCGGGACGGAGCCCGGGTCACCGACCCGCTCGCGCCCTCGCCCGCATCCCTGCGGCGAGGGCGCAGCCATGTCGGGGCCATCCGAGCCCCGCCCGCGCGGACCCAGCGCGAAAGGCCTGCCGTGCCGATCATCACCCGCCGCGTGGCCGCGGCCGTCACGGTCACGACCGCGATCCTGCTCGGGTGGGCCGCGCCGTCGCAGGCGGCCGGCGGGTCGAACGTCGGCCTGTACGGCTCCGGGGACCCCACCTACGACGGTGTCTTCCGCCAGTCCCTGGCCATCCTCGGCCTCCACGCGGCAGGGGTCGCGCCGGACGCCTCGGCGGTGGCGTGGCTGCTGGCCCAGCAGTGCGCCGGCGGCGGCTTCTCGTCGTACAACCCGAACCCGGCCAAGGGCTGCCCGGGCTACGACCCGGCGAAGTACACCGGCGGCATCGACACGAACGCGACGTCCCTCGCCCTCGAGGCCCTGCTCGCGACCGGCCATCGTGCGCAGGCCGATCGCGCCGCCACGGTGCTGCGCAAGGCCCAGGACCGCGACGGGGGCTGGCCGTTCATCGTCGGCGGCGGGTCGTCGGACCCCAACTCGACCGGCCTGGTGATGGCGGCGCTCGCCGCCGCGGGCGACGGGGTCGATGCGGGCGGTACGGCATACCTGGCCGGCCTGCAGGTCGGCTGCGGCAGCGGCTCGGCACCGACGGACCAGGCCGATCGCGGCGGCCTGGCCACGCCGTACTCCGGCGGCGCCCCCAACGTCCTGGCCACGGTGCAGGCGGTGCCGGGGCTGGCCGGCCTGAGCCTCGTCGACCCCGTCCCCGCCGCCGGCACCTGGGCCGACGGCGGCGCGGCGCTGCCGTGCCCGGCCGCGTCGACCAGCACGCCGACCTCGAGCTCGTCCGCCACCCCCACCACGTCGCCGTCCACGCCGTCGAGCCCATCCGCCGCCGACCCCAGCGCCCCGAGCACCGCGTCGAGCGCCTCGCCCAGCGGCGCGGACGTCGCGCACTGGGCCGCCACCTGGCTGGCCGCCCAGGCGAGGTCCGGCGCGGTGACCGGCACCAACGTGGGCTGGGCGATCCTGTCCTTCGCTGCAACGCTCACCCACCACGACGCCGCGGAGTCGCTGTACGCCGGCCTGCCCTCGACCATCACCACCGCGGGAGCTCGCGGCTCGGCCCGCGCCGCGCAGAGCACGGACAGCCCAGGAGCGCTCGGGCTGGCCGCGCTCAGCTCCGCGGTGCTGGGCCACCCCGGGACGGCCCGGACCTACGCCTCGCGCATCGCGGCCACGCTGACCGGCGAAGGTGCCTCAGCGTCGCCGTCCCCGAGCTCCTCAGCCTCGGAGGGTGGGTCAGCGAGCTCGTCGCCGTCGACGGCGACGTCCGCCGCGTCGACGACCCCCGCAGCCACGCTGCCCCGGACGGGGGCTGCACCCGGCCTGGGCGTCGCTGGGCTGCTGCTCGTCGTCGCGGGCGCTGCCCTGCTTCGGTTCGGGCGGCGACGGACGTGAGACCCACCTCCCGCTACGTCGCGCCCCGGGCCGCCGCCGCAGCGGTGGTGGCCGTCCTGGCGGCCGTGGCGGGGGTGCTCGCGCTGGGGGTGACGCCAGCGCGCGCGTCGGCGTACCGGTACTGGTCGTACTGGCACGCCGCACCCGGGTCCGCCACCTGGACCTTCGCCGGCGCCGGGGCGACGTACCGACCGAGCCCCGGCGCGGTCGAGGGCTGGCGCTTCGCCGTCTCGCCGGGCACGGCCAGCGCGCCAGCGCCACGGGCGGACCCGGCGACGGCGTACAACCGCGCCTGCTCCGGACTCACGGCCGCCGCCGGGCAGAAGCTCGTCGCGCTGGTCGTCGACTACGGGACGGCCTCCGACGCCCCGCCTGGCGAGAAGCCACCGGGTGGCGTCGTCGCCACCTGCACCACCGTGGCGGCGAACGCCGACGGGTTCGACGTCCTGCGGGCCGCCCACGTGAGCGTGCGCGAGCAGGGCGGCCTGGTCTGCGGCCTCGACGGCTATCCGCGAACCGAGTGCGCGCCGCTGGTCACGACGACGCCCTCGGCGGCGCACAGCGGGTCGGCGCACAGCGGGGGGACGCACACCTCGCCAGCGCACGGCGCACCGGCACCCTCGTCGGCGCGGCCCTCGTCGAGCCGGCCGACCGACCCCTCCCCGACCCGGGCGTCGGCGCGGTCGGCCGCGACGGCCACGGCCTCCCGGACGTCGCCCGCGGGGACGAGGAGCTCCGCGGCGCCCAGCCACGCCCCCGCCGGGCCGCCCAGCTCGGGCCCGGCAACCAGTCCTCCCCCGGCGATCGCCGCGGCGGGACCCTCGCTCGTCGTCGGTGATGTCGGGGCCGCCTCGGGGCACGGCTCGCCCTGGCCCTTCGTCGGCGGGATCGCGGTCGTCGCGGTCGTGGCCGGCGGTGCCTGGGCCGCGCGGAGGCGCGCGTGAGACTGCCGCGTGCGCTGCATCCGGGAGCCTGGTGGCTGTGGGCCCTCGGCCTGGCGACCGCCGCGAGCCGGACGACTCAGGTGCTGCTGCTCCTGCTCGTCATCGCCGTGACGGCCTACGTCGTCGCGGCACGGCGTACCGACGCGCCGTGGGCCGGCACCTACCGCGCCGCCCTGGTCGTGGGGGCCATGTTCCTGCTCGTGCGGATGGCCTTCGAGATCGTGTTCGGCGCCGACGCCGGCCCGACCGTCCTCTTCCGGCTGCCCCAGGTGCCGATGCCCGGGTGGATGGCGGGGGTGGGCGTCGGCGGCCCGGTCTCGGCGGAGGGACTGCTCGCCGCCCTGCAGGACGGCCTGCGAGTCGCCGCGGTGATCGCGTGCATCGGGGCGGCGTCGTCCCTGGCCAGCCCGTCGCGCCTGCTCGCCAGCCTGCCCACGGCGCTGTACGAGGTCGGCCTCACCGTCGTGGTGGCGCTGAGCCTGGCGCCGCAGGCCGTGGCCGACGTCCGGAGGGTGCGGGCGGCGCGACGGCTGCGGGGCCGGCCGACCCGCGGGATGGCGGCGGTGCGCTCGACCGGCCTGCCGGTGCTGGAGGACGCGCTGGAGCGCTCGGTGCAGCTGGCCGCGTCGATGGACGCCCGCGGGTACGGGCGCCGCGCCGACGTCAGCCCCTCGGTGCGCCGGACGACGGCCGCGTGCACGCTCGCCGGCCTGGTCGGGGTGACCGCGGGGACGTACGGCCTGCTGGACGCGGGCTCGCCGTCCTGGCTGGGACTGCCGATCCTGCTCGGCGGGGTGCTGCTCGCGGTCGCCGGGCTCGTGCTGGGCGGACGGCGGCGCGTGCGCTCGCGGTACCGCCCCGACCCGTGGCGGGTCCCGGAGTGGCTGACCGCAGGCTCGGGGGCCGTCGCGGCGGGGGTGCTCGTCGCCGTCTCGACGCTCGACCCGGCGGCCCTGCAGGGGGCCGCCGGGACCCTCACCTGGCCGGGCCTGCCCGTGCTGCCGGCGCTGGCCGTCCTCCTCGGCCTGCTCCCGGCCTGGGTCACCCCCCACCCGACTGACGTGTCAGGCGTTCGGCAACGAGGGCTTGGCGAAACGCCTGACAGCGCGCTGCGCGCCGGGGCGGGGGTGCGGGCGTGATCCGCTTCGAGGACGTCACCATCACCTACGAGGGCGCGGCCCGGCCGGTGCTCGCGGGGGTCGACCTCGTCGTGCCCGAGGGCGAGCTGTGCCTCGTCGTCGGCCCCACCGGGTCGGGGAAGTCCACGCTGCTGCGGGCGGTCAACGGGCTGGTCCCCCACTTCTCCGGGGGGCGCCTCGCCGGACGGGTCAGCGTCGGCGGCCGCGACACGCGGACCCACCCGCCGCGCGAGCTCGCTGACCTGGTCGGCATCGTGGGCCAGGACCCGCTGGCCGGCTTCGTGGCCGACGTCGTCGAGGAGGAGCTGGCCTACGGCATGGAGAGCCTCGGCGTGCCGGCCGACGTCATGCGGCGGCGGGTCGAGGAGACCCTGGACCTGCTCGGGCTCGCCGACCTGCGTCGCCGGCCTCTGCTGTCGCTCTCCGGGGGCCAGCGGCAGCGGGTCGCGCTCGGGGCCGTGCTCACGATGCACCCCAAGGTCCTGCTCCTGGACGAGCCGACCTCGGCGCTGGACCCCCCGGCGGCCGAGGAGGTCCTCGCCGCGCTCCAGCGGCTGGTCCACGACCTCGGGCTCACCGTGCTCGTCACCGAGCACCGCCTCGAGCGGGTGGTGCAGTACGCCGACCGCGTGGTCCGCCTCACCGGGGACGGCGGGCCACTGGTGGCCGGCGACCCGGCCACCGTGCTGGCGGACTCCCCGGTGGTCCCGCCCGTCGTCGAGCTCGGCCGCATCGCCGGCTGGGACCCGCTGCCACTGTCGGTGCGCGACGCCCGCCGCCGCGCCGCCCCGCTGCGCGAGCGCCTCACCGCGGCAGCCCCGCCCCACCCCCTCAGCACAGCCGCCTCCCGACCCGGCGTCTCCCCGGGTGCCGGCTCACGACAGGCATCTCCTGGGATCGCCGCGGCGCGGGGCCTCTCCGTGCGCTACGGCGCCACGGTGGCGCTGCGCGCCGTGGACCTCGCGGTGGGGCCAGCAGAGGTGGTCGCGGTCATGGGCCGCAACGGGGCCGGCAAGTCCACGCTGCTCCAGGCCCTCGTCGGCGCGGTCGAGCCCGACCACGGGGAGGTCCGCGTCGGCGGCGTCCCCCCGGACACCCTGACCGGCCCCGCCCTCCTCGAGCGCGTGGGGCTGGTCCCCCAGGACGCCGGTGACCTGCTGTGGGCCGAGAGCGTCACCGAGGAGTGCGCGGCCGCGGACCGGGATGCGGGCGTCGCGGCCGGGACGACGTACCGGCTGCTCGCCCACCTCGCGCCGGGTGTCGCGCCCGACGCCCACCCCCGCGACCTCTCCGAGGGCGGCCGCTTGGCGCTGGCGCTGGCGGTGGTCCTCGCCGCAGACCCGCCGCTGCTGCTGCTCGACGAGCCGACCCGCGGCTTGGACTACCCGACCAAGGCGCGCCTGGTCGCCATCCTCGCGGCCCGCGCCGCCGCCGGGCACGCGGTCGTCCTCGCGACGCACGACGTCGAGCTCGTCGCCGAGGTCGCGACGCGAGTGGTCGTGCTGGCCGACGGCGAGGTGGTCGCCGACGGCCCGACGACCGCCGTCATCACCTCCTCCCCCGCCTACGCCCCCCAGGTCGCGAAGGTGTTCGCCCCCCTGCCGTGGCTGACGGTGGCCGACGCCGCCGAGACCCTGCGGGCGACCGGATGAGCGCCGTGCGGCTGACCCCGAGGTCCACGGCCGCACTCGGGCTGGTGTCGCTGGTCGGCGTGGTCGCCTTCGGCTGGCCGCTGCTCGCGGACCCGGGCAGCGGGCTGGCGCACGCCGGCGACGCCCCGCTGCTGTTCGCGGTCCTGGTGCCGTTGCTGCTGGCCGTCGTGCTGGCCGAGCTCGGCGACGGCGCCCTGGACGCCAAGGCGATCGCGATGCTCGGCGTGCTCGCCGCCGTCGGCGCGGCGCTGCGACCGCTCGGCGGCGGCGTGACCGGCTTCTCGCCCGTGTTCCTGCTCGTCGTGCTCGCCGGCCGGGCGCTGGGCCGCGGCTTCGGGTTCGTCCTCGGCGCGACCACGCTGTTCGCCTCGGCGCTGCTCACCGGCGGGGTCGGGCCGTGGCTGCCGTTCCAGATGCTCGGGGCGGCCTGGGTCGGGATGCTCGCGGGCTGCTTGCCGCGGGCGACCGGGCGGGCGGAGGTCCGGCTCGTGGCGGCGTACGGGGCCCTCGCGGGCCTGGCGTACGGCGCCCTCCTCGATCTGTGGTTCTGGCCGTTCACCGCCGGGCCGACCTCCAGCGTCTCGTTCGTAGCCGGGGCACCTCTGGCCGAGAACCTGCACCGCTTCCTCGTGTTCTGGCTGACGACGTCGCTCGGGTTCGACGTACCGCGGGCCGTGGGCAACCTCGTGCTGGTCCTGGTCGTCGGCGGGCCGGTGCTGCGCGCGCTGCGGCGTTCGGCCCGGCGGGCGGCCTTCGACGCCCCGGTCGAGTTCGTCACCGCGGGTCGCTGATGGACGTCGTCCTGCTCGGTACGGGCTCCGCGGACGGCTGGCCGAACGCGTTCTGCCGCTGCGCCTCCTGCGCGGCCGAGCGCTCGGCGGGGCGGGTCCGCCTGCAGACGTGCGCGCTGGTCGACGGCGTCCTGCTGCTCGACTGCGGGCCGACCGCCCCGTTCGCGGCGGGGCGGGCCGGGCGCTCGCTCGCTGGCGTCCGGCACCTGCTGCTCACCCACGCGCACGTCGACCACACCGCGCCGGCGGCGCTGCTGTGGCGGGCCTGGGCCGAGCGGGCGGAGCCGCTGACGTTGCACGGGCCGGCGGCCGCGGTCGAGGCGTGCCGGCCGTGGCTCGGGCCGCGGGACCCGGTGACGCTGCACGAGGTGCGGGCGGGCGAGGTGTTCGAGTGCGACGGGTACCGGGTCGCCGCGCTGCCCGCCACCCACGGCGACGAGGTGACCGGCGAGTGCGTGCTGTGGGACGTGACCGGCCCGGACGCCGCACGCCTGCTCTACGCGACCGACACCGGCCCGCTCTCCGAGGGGGCGCTCGCCTCGCTGGGGACCTACGACCTCCTGCTGCTGGAGGAGACCTTCGGCGACGCGGTCGGGCTGGGTGGCGACCACCACGACCTCCGCTCGTTCCCGGCGACCCTGGCCGAGTTGCGCCGGCGCGGCGCGGTGACGCCCGCGACGAGGGTGGTCGCCATCCACCTGAGCCACCACAACCCGCCCACCTCCCAGCTGCGCCGCCGTCTCGCCCCCTGGGGCGCCGAGGTCCTCGACGACGCCACCCTCCTGCAGCTTTGTTCGAATGAACGCGGCATTCCTCCAATAGGTCCGACTGAACGCCGCGTTCATTCGAAGCAAGCTCCGGCGGGGGGTGGGGGGCGGACGTTCGTGGTGGGTGGCGCACGGTCGGGGAAGTCTGGGTACGCCGAGGCGCTGCTCGCCGACCGGGCCGCGGTGACCTATGTGGCCACCGGCGGCGAGCGGCCCGGCGACGAGGAGTGGTCGGCCCGGGTGGCGGCCCACCGGCGTCGCCGGCCGCCGTCGTGGCGCACGGTCGAGGCCGGGGACTCGCCGGGGACGGCCGGGGACCCGGCGGCGGCGGTACGCGCTGCCGCGCCCAGCGACGCCGTCCTCATCGACTGCCTCACCCTGTGGCTGACCCGGCTGCTCGACGTCTCCGGCGCGTGGGAGGACCCGGACCGGGCGGCGGCCGTCACCGACGCCGCAGCGGCCGACCTCGTCGCGGCCCTGCGCGCCACCCCCGCCCGTGTGGTCGTCGTCTCCAACGAGGTCGGGCAGGGGATCGTCCCCGCGACCCGGTCCGGACGGGTGTTCCGTGACGAGCTGGGCCGGCTCAACGCGGCCGTCGCCGCCGCGTGCGAAGAGGTCGTCTGGCTGGTCGCCGGGCGCGCTCTCGCGCTGGCCGAGCCGTCGGGCACCATCGTGGACGCGTCGACCCCGGACGCGCAGCGAAGCGACCCCACCTGGAGGCAAGCACCGTGAGCGTCGACCTCGGCGCCTTCGAGCGCACCGTCGGGCTGCCCGACGACCTCTCCGCCCAGCGCGCGGCCGAGCGCCAGGCGCGGCTGACCAAGCCGGCCGGGTCGCTCGGCCGGCTGGAGGAGCTCGCCGTGTGGCTCGCCGGGGTCCAGGGCGACTGCCCGCCCCGCCCCCTCGACCGGGTGAGCGTCGTGGTGTTCGCCGCGGACCACGGCGTGGCGCGGGCCGGCGTCAGCGCGTACCCGCCCGAGGTCACCGCGCAGATGGTCCGCAACTTCTTGGCCGGCGGCGCGGCGGTCAACGTGCTGGCCCGACTCGCGGGGGCGTCGGTGCGGGTCCTCGACATCGGGGTCGACGTGGACTGGGAGGCCGCCGGACCGGTACCCGAGGCCGTGACGGCGTACAAGGTGTGCCGTGGCAGCGGCGACCTGTCGACGGGACCCGCGCTGACCCGCGAGGAGGCCGAGGCGGCCTTCCAGGCGGGCGTGGCCGTCGCCGACGAGGAGGTCGACGCCGGAGCCGACCTCCTCGTCCCCGGTGACATGGGGATCGGGAACACCACGCCGGCCGCCGCGCTGACCGCGGTCCTGACCGGGACCGACGTGGCCTCGGTAGTGGGTCGCGGCACCGGGATCGACGACCAGACGTGGATGCGCAAGGCGGCGGCGGTCCGCGACGCCGCCCGCCGTGGCCGCCCGCTGGTCGGCGACCTGATCGGCCTGCTCGCCGAGTGCGGCGGCGCGGACATCGCGGCCACCACCGGCTTCGTCGTGCAAGCCGCGGTACGCCGGACCCCGGTGCTGCTCGACGGGGTCGTGTCGGCGACAGCCGCCCTCGTGGCGCAGCGCATCTCGACGCGGACCACCGGCTGGTACCTCGCCGCCCACCGCTCGACCGAGCCAGCCCAGCACTACGCCCTCGAACGGCTGCAGCTCGAGCCGGTCCTCGACCTCGGGCTGCGCCTCGGCGAGGGCTCGGGGGCCCTCGTCGTCCTCCCCCTGCTGCGCGCGGCCCAGGCGACCCTGGCCGAGATGGCGACCTTCGAGGAGGCGGGTGTCTCCGAGCGGGCCGGTGCGTCCGACGGCATCACCGACGTGACGTGACGGCACGGTCCCGGTGGCGCGATGCCGCCCGGCTCTGTGTGGGCACGTTCACCGCCCTGCCCGTACGTCCTCCCGACCGGGTCGACCGTGCGGTGGCGGGCCGGGCGATGCTGCTGGCCCCGCTGACCGGCGGGGTGCTCGGGCTGGTGGCGGCGGTCGTGCTCTTCGCGGCCCGCCACGCCTACCACGAGCCGCTGCTCCCCGCGGCGCTCGCGGTGGCCACGTGGGCGCTGCTCACCCGCGGGCTGCACCTCGACGGGCTGGCCGACACCGCCGACGGGTTCGGCGCGGGGGCCACCCGTGGCCGTGCCCGGGCCCTGGAGGTGATGCGGTCCGGCGACGTCGGGCCGTTCGGTGTCGCCGCCGTGGTGCTCGTCGTCCTGCTCCAGGTCGCCGCGCTCTCCGACGCGGTGCTGCACGGCCTCGGGACGCAGGCGGTGATCGGCGCCGCGGTCGTGGGGCGGCTCGCGGTGACCTACGCCTGCCTGCGCGGTGTCCCCGCCGCACGCCCCGACGGCCTGGGGTCGGCCGTGGCGGGCTCGGTACCCCTCGCGGGCGCGCTCGTCGTCACCGCGGCCGTCCTCGGGGGCGGTCTCCTGGTCGGCGGCGTCCTCGACGACGACGCCGGGCGCACGCCCGCGCTGCTGGCCGTGCTCTCGGTCCCCGTCGGGGTGGCCGCGGGCGGGCTCGTCGTCGTCGCGGCCTGCCGTCGGCTGGGCGGGATCACCGGCGACGTCCTCGGCGCCTGCCTGGAGGTGGCCACCGCCGCGGCGCTGCTCGTGCTCGCGGCCTGGCCGGTCGGGCTGCCCCCCGGCTGAGCGTCGGCGGCCCGGGACGGACAGGTGGGTCGTATCAGGCCAGCACGCGAGGGCTCTGTCGGGACGACGAAAGGCCCACGACCGCCCCCGGAGCACGCCATGACCCAGACTCTCGGCCGCCGGACGACCCGTACCCGCGTCGTCATCCTCGCCCCCGACCCCGTCTCCCGCGCCGGCGTCGCCAGCGTGCTCCGCTTCCGCGGGGAGCTCGAGATGGTGGGGCTCAGCGCCCTCACCGACCCGAGCGGCGCCCGCGCCGACGTCGCCGTGGTCGTCGCCGACCGGATCGACCGAGAGACTCTGGGACGGGTGCGCGCGATCCGTCAGGCCGGCGCCCGGGTCGTCCTGCTCGCGCGGGACCTCGACGGCGTCGACCCGCTCGAGACGGTCGACGCGGGAGTCAGCGCGATGGTCCGCCGCGTCGAGGCGAGCGACGAACGCCTGACCGAGGCCATCCGGGTGGCGGCCGCCGGGGACGGCTCCCTGCCGGGCGACCTGGTCGACCACCTCCTGCAGCAGGTCGGGGCAGAACGCGACCCGGTCGAGCAGCGCGAACCCGTCCCCGCCTTCACTCATCGCGAGCTGCGCATCCTGCGGCTGCTCGCCGACGGCCTGTCCACCCTGGAGATCGCGCGCGAGCTCGCCTACAGCGAGCGGACCATCAAGGCCGCGGTCCACGCGATGACGACCCGGCTGGGGCTGCGCAACCGCTCGCACGCGGTCGCGTTCGCCGTCCGCAAGGGCCTGATCTGACCCGACGCCGGGCCCGGCTCGGCTACGTCGGGCCGCGGAACTCCAGTCCGCAGCGGCCCCGGACGCCACCCCACCCCTCGACGGCGACGTCGGCCAGCAGCGTCTGCCGGATGTCCTCGCCGAGGTCGTTGTAGGACTCGCGGTCGGCGCTCGCGGTCAGCCGCACCTGGCGTCGCGGCGCCCGCGCGCGCAGCGCGAACGAGGTCTCGTCCCCGGAGCCGGTGATCCGGCCGTACGCCGGCGCGACGACCTGCGTCGTGCGCCCGCCACCGTCCACGACGACGTACCCGCCGTACACGCTCGCCCGCGGGACCCGCCACAGCCGGGTCCGCATGAGGACGGCCTCGAGGATCGTGTCGCCGCCGTCGAGGCCGTCGGCGGAGATCCACACCCACGAGGCCGGCAGGCGCCGCCCCCAGTAGTGGGTGAGCGTTCCGCGCGCGTCGAGCAGCGTGAAGCGCTCCCCCGCGACCTCCACCACCCCGGAGAAGCGGGCACGGGGCCGCGACACGAGCTCCAGGTCGAAGGGGTGCAGCCGCTTCGCCGCGGGCGGCACCGGATCGAGGCGGGCCGTGCCAGGGACGACGCGCAGGTCCCACCGAACGTCGTCGACCGCGCCGTCGATCAGCGTGGGGGTGAACGTGGCGTCGGCGATCTCGACCGTCGTCTCGCGCACCCGCCACGTGTGCGCCGTGTCGCGCAGGACCCGGCCCCGCCCGCGCACCCACAGGCTGACGCGGACCTCGGCCTCGCCGACCTCGCGGCGCACGATCCAGTCGACGAGGAACGCGAGGTCGCCGCTCACGACCTTGAGGAACCAGTACTCCAGCGCGGCGTCGCGCCCCGCGAAGTCCTCCATCGCCGACCTACTCCCTCGGCAGGGCCATCTCGGCCAGGCGTGACCAGTCCTCACCCGGCACCTCGACGTTGACGATGCGCGGGACCTCGGCCAGCGCCTGCGGTTGGTCGACCACCGCCTTCTTGAAGTGCTCGGAGCTCACGTGCGCCGCGCCGGCGGCACCGTCGCGGAAGGCCTCCAGCAGGACGAACTCATCCGGGTCGTCGACGCTGCGCGACCAGTCGAACCACAGGTTCCCCGGCTCGGCGCGGGTGGCCGCGGTGAAGTCGGCGACCAGGTCCAGCCATCTGTCGCGCCAGTCCGGCTTCACCTTGAAGCGCACCACGATGAAGATCATCCGCACCCCTCCTGACGTACGCCGTCGAACGGACCGACCCACCTTCGGGTACCGAACACTCCGCGCGCCACCAGCACAAGTGCGCGCCCGCGTCTCGTCCCCGTTGCCCGTCATGTGGCGGCCTGCTCGTCACTCAGGGCCCGCGGAGTGACGTCGATCCCGCCACAAGTGGGCACAACGCTGCCGGGCGGCCCAGCCGGTGTGGCAGCCTTCCCAGCATGGGGGACGGCTACCGTGCCGAGCGCCCGACGCGGCAGCGGACGATCCTGGGCTGGGCGATCGGACTGGGTGCGCTGGCGCTCATCGCCGCCGTCGGAATTCCCGCCGCGGTCCTCGGGACGCGTTCACTGGAGCGGCACGGGCTCATCACGTCGAGCAGCGCCAGCGGAGGGGGCTGCTGGTCCCCGGGCGGCCCCGACTGGCTGGTCGAGGTGGCAGTAGTCGGCGGGCTGGGCGCCCTGATCCTCGGTGGTCTCTGGGGCGGGCTCCTGCAAGAACGCTCAGGGGCTCCGGAGGCGGCGCCGCCTCCGGCGTATCCCCGACTGGACCGCGTCTTCCGCCTCGTCTATGCGCTCGCCTCGATCGCCTTGCTGGTGGGCCTGGTCGGCCGCGGCGGGATGCGCGTGGCCCTGCTGGTCGCGGGCGAAGCGGTCATCCTCGCTGTCGGTCTGCTCATCGCCGGGCGCCCAAGCCGACGGGCCACCGGCGGTGCGCGCCACCTGCGTGCACGCACGTGGGCGCTCGGAGTGCTCTTCGTGCTCTGGGTGGGCGCTAGCCTCGCCGCACTGGTCACGATGATCGCGACCGGGACGAGTGGCCCGACCGCGTGCTGAGGTGGCGGTCGATCGGTCGGTCGGCCGTCCCGTTGACCCGCGCGGACGCTTCCGCCCGGCTCGGTGGACCCGATAGACACTCGGCTGGGGGTCGACACGAGGGAGAGGCACCGTGCAGGACTCGTCGTACTCGCCGCGCAAGCGGGACGGGCTCACCTACCAGCAGCGACTCGCGGCCGACCTCGGCCACCGCACCTGGGACGGCGCTGTCCAGGTCGCCCCCGGACCGGACTACTGGTACGTCCCCGGTGAGGTGCTCCTCTCGACGGCCGCCGAGGACCGCTTCCACGGGCTGCTGCAGCGCTTCGCGAAGCCCGACCAGGAGTCCAACGAGGTGATGCGGCGCGGCGGCGTCGACGTACGGCGCTGGCTGCTCGGCGACCACGACGTGCCAGCCCTCGTCGCCACCCTGCAGCGGCTGGCCGACGACGACCCCGAGGTCTCGGTGGCGCCCAACCACGTGCTGCGCGGCGGGCCGAAGTACAAGGGCGGTCCGGCCACCGAGCCGGAGCCGGTCGCCGCGATGGCGCTCGGGGAGGACCGGCCCCGCACCGACGGCGCGCAGATCGCGGTCCTCGACACCGGCGTCTGGGCCGGCTGGACCAGCCAGCTCCCGCTGCGCGAGGTCGTCGTGCTCGGCCCCGACGACATCGACGTCCTGGACGCCGACCACGACGGGATCCTCGACACCGAGGCGGGTCACGGCACGTTCATCTGCGGCCTGGTGGCCCAGGTGGCGCCCGCGCTGCGCATCGACCCCGGTCGGGTGCTGGACCCCACCGGCATCGGCACCGACTTCTCGGTGGCCCTCGAGCTGTTGCGAACCGAGGCGCCCGTCATCAACCTGTCCCTGGGGTGCTACACGGCCGAGGACCGCGCACCCCTCGCCCTCGACGGCGTGCTCGGGGCACTCGGGCCGGACCGCGTCGTCGTGGCCGCGGCCGGCAACGACGCCACCACGCGGCCGTTCTGGCCGGCCGCGTTCAAGCACGTGGTCGCGGTGGGCGCGCTGGACACCACCGACCCCGACCACCCGCGGCCGGCCGCCTTCAGCAACCACGGGTCGTGGGTGGACGTCTGGGCGCCGGGAGTGGACCTGGCCAGCACCTACGTCGACGGGCACTGGCGGACCGCTGATGAGGACGCGCAGTTCGCCGGTTGGGCGAAATGGAGCGGTACGTCCTTCGCGGCACCCCTCGTCGCGGCGGAGATCGCACGTCGGGCCGTCAACGGCAGCGCCCGCGCCGCCATGCACGACCTGCTGGCCGAGCTGCCCGTCGACCCCGTCGTGGGGCTGGTCTACTCACCGCCCGTGGACGTGGTCGCGCGGTAGTCACCCGGCGCCGAGGCACACGAAGGACGCCGCCACGAGCCCCACGGCGGGCTCGGCGGGCTCGACCCTGGCCGCAGCGAGCGCGCGGGAGGGGGTCTCGCCCAGGGCCAGGTGGGCGTGCACGCGTCGCATGACGACCTCGCTCGCATCGTCCGGCAGCGGGACCACCGCGGCGATCACCGCCGAGCTGCCGAGCCCGAGGAAGCCGGCCGAGAGCCCCAGCAGCTCCTCGCCCGATCGCACGGAGCTCACCGCGCTCCGGCAGGCCGGCAGCACGACCAGCCGCGGGACCCTGGGCAGCCGCTCCAGGTCGTAGATGGTGAGGGCGCCGTCGGCGAGCCGCAGCGAGGAGAACATCGGGTTGTCCGCGCGCAGGTGACCGTGGGCCGCCACGTGGGCCACGTCGGCGCGGCCGAGCTCCCTCATGGTGGCCTCGACGCTCGCCACGCTCCCCTCCAGGACCCTGCCTCGCCGCCACGCCCGCCTGATGCCACGGACCTCGCGGCCGGCTGCGGGCAGGTCCGGCCCGGCGACGAGCAGGACCTCCGTCGCCGCCGCGGAGCGCGGCGCGCGGGCCCACAGGGTGGCCGACGGGGTGACCGCGACAGCGCGGTCCTCCAGGCCGGGCAGGCAGTGCCATGGGAGCGCCTGGAGGGGACCGACGGGGCTGATGACCAGGTCACGGCCCCCCAGCTCCGGCGCCGGGTCCAGCACCAGCTGCGCGACCGCCGCCGCCGAGCGCGCGAGGACGCCGTGCAGCCGTGGCGAGCCGACGGTGAGCAGCCGCTGGAGGGCGAAGCGCAGCGTGTCGGCCTCGACGCCCACCGCGTCGACGGGGCCGAGGTCGCGCAGGCGGAGCCGGCCGTCGACGAGGGTGAGCAAGTGCAGCCGGCCCCCGGCTACGACGTACTCGGCCAGCGCAGCCGACCCGAGCCGGCCGGCCAGCTCCTCGACCGTGACCGAGCGATGGGCGGAGGCCGCCCCGCGGGCCGCGCGGGTCAGCGCGATGACATCCCGCTCGGCTCGTTCCAGCGCCGCGGCCGCGGCGACGTCGCGCCCGCCGGAGAGCCGGGATGCCTGGAGCGCGGCGCTCGCCCGCCGCACCCGGGTGAGGGCGCGAGCCAGGTCGCGGTCCCGGGGCGGTCGCGCGGGCGGCATGAGCAGGGCGTTGGCCCGGGTCCGTTCGGCGACCTCGAGGACGCGCCGGGCCTGACGGCTGTCGAGGCTCAGGACGAGGGCGAGCTCGCCGAGGTCGGTGCCACGAGCGGCCACGCCGGCGCGCAGGTCCGTGGCGCCGACCAGAGCGCGCTGCTTGTCGAGCTGGGCCAAGCCGGCCCGGACGGCGCGCGTCGCGCCCGCCGGGTTGCCCTCGGCCCGCCGCAGCATCGCCGCGACCACCCACCACTCGAGGGACGCGGTGCCGACCGCGGCGGCCGACCGCGCGCGCTCGAGCAACGCGCGCGCCCGCTGCGGACGGCCCCGTGCGAGGGCGCGTCGGGCCAGCCAGAGACGCACCGCCCGCTCCTCCTCGCGCCAGCCCGCCGCGTGCAGCTCGTTCGCGAGGACCTCGGCCCGAAGCGCGACGCGGGCATCGGCGGCCTCCGGGGAGCGCGCGACGAGCTGCGTCCACCGGGCCAGCAGCAGCCAGGCCGGCCGGTCCTGGCGACGCAGCAGCGCCGCCGCCGATGCGGCCACGGCCTGGGCGCGATCGGTACGCCCGTCGGCCAGCTCCACCTGGGCCAGGGCCACCAGCGCCTCGGCCTCGTCCGCCACCGCTCCGGCCGCGGCCAGGTCCTCGACCGCCCGCCCGGCGTCCCGGCGCGCGTCCTCGAACAGCCCGCAGCGCATGAGGACCAGCGCGCGGTCGACGAGCAGGCGGCCGAGGGGAAGTCCGGCGGAGGCGTAGAACGCCTCCGCCTCGGCGTACCGCGTGAGCGCCTCCGGCACGTCGCCCTCCACCGCCGCGACGAAGCCCAGGTTCCAGTCGGCGTCCGCGACGTCGAGGTGCTGGCCGGCGGCGAGGGTCAGCGCGCGGGCTCGGAGCAGGTCGGCCCTGGCCTGGGCGGCCGAGCCGCGGTAGGCGTGGAGGAGACCGCGGTTGTTGAGCAGCCGCGCCTCCCACCGGCTGTCCCCAGCCCGCCTGAGCACGGGAAGGGCGCTCGCGTAGGCGGTCAGCGCCTGCTCGGTCTCGCCGCAGCGCTGCAGCACCAGCGCACGCTGGCCGAGCAGGCGCGCATGCTCTGCCCCGCTCAGCGCGGCGGCGGCGCGGTCCGCCTGGCGGAGCGCGGCCCTGGTCCGGCCGCGCTCGAGCAGGATGAAGGCGAGCGACATCCGCGTCTCGGCAGCGGCCGTGTCGGACTGCCCGCCGATGGCCCGTACGGCGTTCCGCAGCACCGCCTCGGCGGCGTCCAGGTCACCGAGCTCCTTGAGGGCGAGCGCGGCCGCACGGGCAGCAGTGCCGCGGGCCTCGGCCGACAGGAGTCGGCGGGGCGCCGCGAGGACCTCATCGGCCGCGCCCAGGGCTGCTCGTGGGTCGGTGCCCACCAGGTCCAGCGCCCGGCGGGCGGAGAGCTCGAGATCGGCGGAGGAATCGACGCCGGTCACCCCCCGACTGTGCCCGAGTCCGACGGGGTTCTCCACTGAGGCGTGACCCGGCCGGTCGTGACGTGACGACGGGGCCGCGCGAGCCCATCTCGGCGCCGACCCACGCCATGAGGCCGAGCGCCATGACCACGTCGCCGATGCTGACGACCGTGTGCACCGGCCGGAGCGGCAGCACGTCCCCGAGGGCCACGAGGCGCGGATGCGGTCGCGGGCGGTACTTGGGCGAGCGCTCGGCCTTTCGCTCATCGCTCGCGGTGACCCGCGCGGCCGTCGTGGCCCACCCGCTGCTCGGCATCCCCTGGTTGGCGAGGATGACGGCGCCGTTCATGACCGCGCCGAGCACCACGGCGAGCGCGGTCGCCCGGCAGCGGGACCCGTGGCGCGAGGCCGCGGCGAGGAGCAGGCCGCAGACGCCGAGCACGTACACGACGACGAGCAGGGACAGGTGCAGCCGGGTCTCGACCCAGGTCCGGGTGCTCGGGGTCCGGTACTCCACGCCCTGGGCAGCGGCCGCGACCAGTAGGAACGACGAGGCGAGGGCCGGCAGCGGCCGGATGCGGCCCATCCGGCCGCCGGCGAGCAGCCCCAGCGCCACGCCGGCGACGGCCGGGACCAGGAAGAACGCCAGGTCCGCCACGTGCTCCTCCTCACCCGGCCGCCGCTCGATCAGCCGCCCTTGTACTTCGGGGCCGCGAGCGCGTAGAGGACCGCGGCCATCGCCGCGGCGCTCATCGCCCGCGCGACCCACGTCGTGGCTCGCACGCGCACACCCCTCACCCCCCTTCGGGTCATGGCCGAACCGCACGCCGGCCGGGTCCGTATCAGCTGCAGGTCCGTATCAGGTGCGGTGCCCGCGGCTCTGTCCGCGGACAGCCCCCAGCGGAGGAGACGGTCCCCATGCCGCACCGCACCCGCGTCCAGGTGATCGCCGCCGACCCGATCAGCCGCGCCGGTGCGCTCGGCGTCCTGTCGCTCGCGCACGAGCTCGACGTACGGGCGATCGACGGCCCGTCGACGTCACGCTGGCAGCCCGAGGTCGCCGTCCTCGCCACCGAGCGGGTGGACCGCACCACGCTGATCCGGCTGCGGGTCACCCGCCGGGCCGGCGTACCCGTCGTCCTGGTCGCCGCGGACGTCGACGGTTTCG
Organism: Actinomycetes bacterium; assembly: GCA_035506535.1. Taxonomy (NCBI): domain Bacteria; kingdom Bacillati; phylum Actinomycetota; class Actinomycetes; species Actinomycetes bacterium. The sequence goes on from DATJPE010000075.1 coordinate 87,632, forward strand.
ACGTCCTCGCCGCCCTGGAGGCGGGGACGACTGCCCTGGTCCTGCGCTCGGAGGCGACGACCGACCGGCTGGCGGAGGTGGTCCGCCGGGCGGTCGCGGCCTCCGATCGCGGGCCGGCGACCGCGCGGGTGGCTCAGGTCAGGGTCCCGGCCCAGCGCTCGTCGACGCAGCGGCGTCGGCTGGCTCGGGCGCTGACCCGGGCCAGCGTGCTGCGCTGAGCCGCCGCGCCGCGCTGAGCTGACGTGCTGGGCGCCCCTGCCCCGTGCTCGACGATCGGGTCCTCACACCCACCACCCCCGGACCGGAGGGACACCGCACGCGCCCTCGCGTGCCGACGAATCTAGTCGCGCGGGACAGGGCGCCGCGGGGAGGCTGTGGACGACGGGTCCGGCTAGAGGGTCACCCACGAGGTGGCCACGGCGGTACCGTCCGCGGCCCGCACGTGCAGCCGCACCGGCCCGGGTGGCAGCGCCCTGACGACGAAGCGTCCGGCGGCGTCGAGCGGCACCGGGACGCGCGCTCCGCCTTGTTCGAGCTCTACGTCGCCGGCGGCGCCGGTGACCAGCCCGAGCAGCTCACACCCGTCGGGGGTCTCCGACACCTGCACGTCGACGGCGACGCTGCCGTGCTCGAAGGACAGCATCCGTACGTCGTCGCCGGGCCCACGGACCAGCACGAGCTCGGCGTCGACCGCGGAGTCGTGCACCAGCTCGGCCAGCTCGGCGTCCAGCGTTCGCAGCGCGAAGGCCGCCCGGCCGGACTCGACGACCAGGCGCGGGACCGGGTCGGCCACCGCGGCGAGGCGGCGAAGGCGCGCCTCGAACTCCTCCAAGCCCTCGCTCATGTCGAGGCACCCCCCAGGTTGTCCAGCGACAGCATGTCGTTGGCCTCCGCGAAGCGGCGAAGGCGTTCCAGGCAGCGCTGGCGCGTGGGCCCGATGCTGCCGATCGGCATCTCAAGAGCGGCGGACACGTCCTGATAGGACGGCGCCGGGTCCGCCAGGAGCACCCGAAGCAGGCGCCGGCAGCGGTCGGGGATGCGCTCGAAGGCGGCCCACAGCGCGGCGTCTCGCTCGGCGAGCATGAGCCGGGCCCCCATCTCGGGGGCCCGGGGCTCGGGGATGGCCGTGAGGTGGTCGGCGTCGGCGACGTACTCGCGCCCCGATCGCCGGATCACGCGCAGGCACTCCCGGCGCACGGTGGTGGACAGCCAGGCGCCCAGGCGGTCGGGCTCGGTGATCCGCTCGAGGTTCTCCAGGAGGCGAAGCCAGGCGGTCTGGACCGCGTCGGCGCAGTCGGCGTCGTCGAGCCGGTGCGCGCGGGCGACGGCCCAGAGCAGGCTGGCGAAGCCGTCCACCAGGGCGTCCCACGCGGCCTGGTCCCCCGCGGCGGCTCGCGCGAGCAGCGCCGAGACCTCCTCGCCGGACATCATCTGGGTCACAGATCCTCTGCGGACGGTGATCGGTCGGTGCCATTCTGTCGCACGCCTGCGGGCGCGGCCTCGGTCGTCCGGGTGGATCACGCAGAGCGAACCCATGTCGCACAGAGCCACCCCGGCCCCGCCTGATACACCCGGTTCAGCGCCTCGGGTCGGCCGTCACGAAGGGCGGGCGGACGACCCGGAAGGCGCTCGGCCGCCCGCGGACGTCCACGACGACCTCGTCGCCGTCGCCGACCGCGCGGGAGAGCAGGGCCAGGCCGATCCCGAGCCCCCGCGTCGGGGAGAACGTCCCGCTCGTGACCTCACCGACCGGCTCCCCCGCGCCGTCGAGCACGCTCATGTGCGGCCGCGGGATGCCCCGGTCCAGCGCCTCGAGGCCGCGCAGCAGCCGCTCGGCACCTCGCTCCCGTTCGGCGAGCAGCGCCTCCCGGCCCCAGAACGCCGGCTTGTCCCAGCCGACCGCCCAGCCCAGCCGGGCCTGGACCGGCGTGATGGACGGGGAGAGGTCCTGGCCGTGCAGTGGGTAGCCCATCTCGGTGCGCAGGGTGTCGCGGGCACCGAGTCCGCAGGGCCGGATGCCCTCCGCCGCGCCGGCGGCGAGCAACGCGTCCCACAGCGCGGCGGTGTCCTCCCACGCGGGGAGCAGCTCGTAGCCGTGCTCGCCCGTGTAGCCGGTGCGACACACCAGGACGGGGCGGCCCTCCCACCGCCCGTCGGCCCAGCCCAGGTACGCCTGCCCGCTGGGCAGGCCGAGCGCGTCGAGGACGGCCGCGGAGCGGGGGCCCTGGACGGCGAGGACGCCGTACGCCTCGTGCTGGTCGACC